>JAKSCP010000293.1 GCA_022360535.1 Pseudomonadales bacterium
GGAACTACGATATAGGTGTGAAAATTATTACTTCCCCAGGTATTAACATAGCCCTCGCCAAACATGGCGACCGGTGTTGCCATTGAAATGAAAGCGTTTGCTTCTATATGGCTGTTGGCGCCGAGATCAGCCATGATGCCGGTGATCTGAACCGGTATCTGGTTGGCTATGACAATACTCTCACCCACGGCATCGCCACCGGGAAAGTACTTCTCAGCCAGAGCCTGGGTAACCACCATCTGAAAAGGCGCTTCCAACGCTCCTTCCCAGGTACCCGCTAAAAGCTGCACATCGAATACTTCATGTATCGAAGGATCAACAAAAAGCAGGCCCGCCTCGTAGAAAGACTGATTGGTGTCGGGGTGGGTGAAAATGAGCTGGCCGGCGTTGCGGATGCGCTGCACCTGTTCGAATTCCGGGTAATCCGCGGCCAGCAAGGGCCCGACCTGTGGTGCGTTCGCTGCCAGCTCCAGTGGTGCTCTGCCACCGGGAGTAAAGGTACGCATGACTTTATAGATGCGATCGGAATTGGCCCAGTGCTTGTCGAAGCTGGTCTCAAAGCGCACAAACAACAGGATTAGAATGACGCAAGTCAGGCCAATCGCCAGCCCGACGATATTTATCGCCGCAAAGAGTTTATTTCCCTGCAGGTTGCGAAAGGCGAGTAATAAGAAATTCTTCAGCATGGGTGAGCACTGAAACGGATCAGGCCATGGCCGCTTCCGCAGAGACTTCGTTGTCGGACTCGCTGATTATCCTGCCGTCCAGCATGCGCACAATGCGCTTGCCCACTGCTGCGTCTTCCGGTGAGTGTGTCACCATGACGATGGTTGTACCTTCATCATTGAGCGAAGCCAGGATCTTCATCACTTCTTCACCATGCTCACTATCCAGATTACCGGTTGGCTCGTCCGCAAGAATCAGGTTAGGTTGGTTGACAATGGCTCGGGCTACGGCGACGCGCTGTTGCTGGCCACCCGACAATTGTTGCGGAAAATGTTTCATGCGGTGAGCCATGTTCATCTTATCCAAAACGGTTTCAACCTTGGACTTACGCTCTGACGAGGGTGTTTTGGTATAGATCAGTGGCAATTCAACATTTTCATATACGGTGAGTTCATCAATAAGGTTGAAGCTCTGGAATACGAATCCGATGTTTTCCTTGCGCAGGTTGGCGCGCTGCCGTTCTGAATAAGCGGAGACCTCTTCGTCAAGGAACCAGTATTTTCCGCCATCCGGATTGTCGATAAGACCAAGGATGTGTAGTAGCGTCGATTTACCACAACCAGATGGGCCCATAATAGAAGTGAACTCACCTTCTTTCACGGATAGATTGACGCCATCCAATGCGGTTGTTTCCACTTCATCCGTTCTGAACAGTTTGTTCAAGTTCTCAGTTTTGATAATCATGCCTAGTTCCTTTTTGTATTGGACCCAACGTTTTCAGTGTGCACACTGTAAATGAAGTATCCCCTATTACCCTCGATTAGGATGTTCGATACGAGCCACAGGCCAAAGTTCCCAACTCTATTTCCCCGGGTACGAATCGAACAAGCGATCCACCGAGTGTAAGCACGAGAAGACCGAAATCGGCCTTCTCGCTCTGCAGCCCGGCCACCGGGTGTACTTCAATACCACCGATGTAACCCTGATTCTCTGGATTCATTTTTAACCAGTCCGCATTGCCTGAATTACTCGCAATACTCATACCAACTAAAAACTGCCCAGAAATCTACTAGTTACAAATCAACGCCGGATAATTCACTGCATGTGTTTCAAGCTGAAACGTTTTCGGTGTTTCGAAGCGGAACACATTGACTCCGTCTGAACTCCTGCTGCCTGGCAGGAAACAGCAAAGTTGGCGCAATGAGGCATGTTGCCGCAAGTTTCCACGGCGGTGGAATTGCGGAAAGAATGGCGTTCATTTTGCTCTTTATTAACTTATTTCTGCTTTAAGAAATTAGACGGATATAAACCGGCTTCGTTACGTTAATTTTTTAACTTATAAAACAATAGGTTATGTTTTTCTTGCCTTTGTCACTCGCAAGTCTGGGGTGACACACTGTTTCAATATGAAACAGTTCAGCATAGGATTACATGGCCAGAAATGCGGCTTACCCGCAAAGGAAAACTAGTGTGAGCAATTCAACAGGACAGGGTTCGGTGCTAATCGTTGACGACGATCATGACGTTCTGCTCACTGCCGAGCTTTTGCTAAAGAACTACTATCGCTCGGTGAGAGGCATTACCAACCCCAGCGACATGGCCCCCATATTCGACCAGGAAGATGTCGATGTCGTACTACTGGACATGAATTTCACCCGGGGATTCACCACCGGAGAAGAAGGTTTTTATTGGTTGGCCAAGATAAAAGCACTGTCTCCTCACACTCAGATCATCATGGCCACTGCCTACGGTGAGATTGATCTGGCGGTTGAAGCCATTAAACAGGGCGCGGCAGACTTTTTGGTCAAGCCCTGGGACAACGAGAAACTGATCAGTACGGTTAACACCTGTCTGAAGTTAAGCCATTCGCAACAGAAAATACATCAGCTGGAATCGACTCAGCGCGCCTTGAACGACAGCCTGCAGTCGGGATTTGGCGAGCTGATTGGCGAGTCACCCGCAATGAAAAAGGTGACCGAACTGATCGACAAAGTGGCGGCGACAGACGCCAGTGTTTTGATTCTCGGTGAGAACGGCACCGGTAAAGAGCTGGTGGCAAGAGCAATACATAACAAGTCTTCTCGACAGGAATCCGCATTAATCAGTGTCGACCTCGGAGCAATTTCTGAAACCCTTTTCGAATCGGAGATGTTTGGCCACAAGAAAGGTGCTTTTACCGATGCCAGAGAGGATCGCGCGGGACGATTCGAAGTAGCCAATGGCGGCACCCTGTTTCTTGATGAAATCGGCAATTTGAGCTTAACGCTGCAAGCGAAATTGCTGGGTGTGTTGGAAAACCGGCAAGTCACTCGTGTTGGATCGGACAGACCGGTCGATATCGACATCCGCCTGATCTGTGCGACCAACAGACCCATTGATGAACTCAATAACGAGGAGCTGTTCCGCCCCGACCTGCTATATAGAATTAATACTGTCGAAGTGACCTTGCCTCCGCTGCGTGAACGAAAAGGTGATATAGCATTGCTGGCGAATCACTACGCCGAGTTATACGCCAACAAATATCATAAAACCGCTCTGGAAATACCTGAAAGCGAATTACATAAACTGGAAAGTTATCACTGGCCGGGCAATATTCGCGAATTGCAACATGCTCTTGAGCGAGCGGTAATTATTTCGGATGGATCCTGGTTAATGGGCGATGACATTCTAATTAGCAAACAGGATCGGGGAAATGGGGAGAAGGAGCTGAACATCGCTAAGTTGGAAAAGCAGGCGATCCAACAGGCAATATCACAGTTCGACGGCAATCTTACCAAAGTCGCCAAAGCTCTCGGACTGGGCCGGACCACACTCTACCGAAAGATGGAAAAATATGACCTCTCTGACTGATGCGCTGCGCACCCAGCATTTCAGGCTGATCCTACAGGTAGTGCTGCTGCTGGCCTTTGTGTTCCTGTTCTGTTTCAGCATCTTCCAAACCAACTGGGTCGGCACACCCATAATCAGCCTGATCCTGGTTTTTATGATCACGGCCAATATTGTGAGGCTGGTTGAGAAGAGCAATCGCGATTTCGCACAATTCATCGCCAACGTTTCTCACAATGATTTCGCCAGCGCCAGCGGCTCCTCGGACGCTGCATTTGGCGCCCGGGCGTTCATAGACGCCCAGAAGACACTCCTGTCCAAGTATCGGAAACTCAAGGCGGACCGCACGGTCCAGACCGAGTATCTGCAACTGATAGTGGAGCATATCGATGCAGCGCTCATCTGCTTCGATGAGGACGGCAATGTTGAGATCATCAATCAAGCGGCGGCGAGACTGCTCGGCAGGAAGTACGTTAGCAGCATCAACATCGTATCCAAGATCAACCCGGATCTCGCAACAGAACTGAGACGTATCAGACCAGGTGAATACCGGCTAATAAAACTGGTGGTAGACAACGAACTCAATCAACTAATACTCAACGCGACCGAATTCGTCATGCTGGAAACAAGCTATAAACTGGTGTCCATGCAGAACATCAAGAACGCACTGGATGAACGAGAAATTGAAAGCTGGCAGAAACTGATCCGGGTGCTTACTCACGAAATCATGAATTCCATGACCCCTATTGTCTCGCTGAGCCGCTATATTGGCTCGGTAGTAAAAGATGAACGCATTGGCAAAGAACTGGAAGACCCGAAGTCGGAGCAACTACAGGATCTGAGGCTCAGCATAGATGCCATCGCTTCCCGCAGCCAGGGATTGATGGAGTTTGTCGGCTCCTATCGCTCACTGAGCAATCTCCCCGATCCCGTCTTCGAAACCGTTGAACTTTCCGGAGTAATCGAGCGCATACAGCTACTGCTGAACGAACGGGTCAAGTCTCAGGGTGTGCGACTGATTACGCAGGTCGAACCGGCAGACCTGAGTTTGCATGTCGACGAAAAATTATTGGAACAAATACTGATCAACCTGCTAAGCAACGCCATTGATGCGGTCGAGGACGAAGAAGCTGCCCTGGTGGAACTGGAAGCCGTACAGGATCATAACGGGAGAGTGTTGATTCGAGTCACCGACAACGGTTGTGGCATCAGTAAGGAACTTATCGAAAATATCTTTACGCCCTTCTACACCACCAAGGAACACGGTACCGGCATCGGCCTGAGCCTGTCACGGCAACTGGCGCGGCTGAACCGCGCCACAATTTCGGTAAGCAGTATTGCAGGTGAAGGCAGTCAGTTCGTCCTCACCTTCAGCCACCAGGCTACGCCGTAGCGAGCATTTAACCGGAAAATTTCTTTATAAATCAGGCTATTACAGTTTCTCCCTCGTCGGCTTATTCATAATGCAGCGCATCTCCCGGCTCCATGGCAACTAATAGACGCGCGGGACTGTAAGTGGAAATGAATATCAGTAGCCCAAGCCCCAGACTCACACTAACAAACATCAACGGCAGCCAAATAATGGACCCGGGCAATACGCTATTGACAGCGTTCGCAATGAGCGCGGCACAGCCACCCCCGATCAGTAAGCCAACGCCAAGATGCTTAAATCCAGGACGCATAAACACCCAGAGTAATTGTTTATCGGTGGACCCGACGGCGCGACGAACACCCGACTCTTTACTGCGCTGAAATATCGATCTCGATACCAGTGCATAGATGCCATCGCTTCCCGCAGCCAGGGATTGATGGAGTTTGTCGGCTCCTATCGCTCACTGAGCAATCACC
>JAKSCP010000282.1 GCA_022360535.1 Pseudomonadales bacterium
GAGATTCGGCAAAAGCTGGTGCAGTTGCATGAGCGACTATTAGGTAAGACCTACGCCAGTAATAGCGAAGAAATTAATGCGGCCTATCAGCTCTTTGTCGATAGCAGGCAGGAGCGAATTAGTGCAAGTGGCGGTGATTGGGGCTTCTTATTCACCGAAGAGGAGTACTGCGAATACTACCGGGACGAAGGATTTTTCGAGGGCACTGCCATTGAAAACACAGCCATGCTGACTATCGAAGAAGATGGCGAGGTATACCAGGAGTTGGATTACGAGCTGGTTGAAGAATTTCTTACACCGCACCTGGAGGACCCGCATCACACCAAGCAGGCCTGGGTAACCGTGATTACCTATTTAATGACCCACTACCACTATTTATACGAGTAGACCCAATGAATCGACGGAGCTTTATCAAATATTTGGCATCAGCCGCCGGCTACCCGGCCCTCGGTGGAGTGGGCGGTTCTCTGTTGGCGCAGTCCACCTATACAGGTAAATTCCTGCTAACCGTGCAGTTAGAGGGAGGAATGGATGTTACGAGTTTTTGCGATCCCAAGATGAATACGCGGGGCGAACCGGAGATTAATCGTTGGGCACGTACTCTCGAAACCCAGCAAGCAGGCAATATTCTGTATGCACGCTTTGCTGATAATGCGCGTTTCTTTGAAAAGTATTATCAGGACATGCTGGTTATTAATGGTGTTGATGCGCAAACCAATTCTCATACCGTTGGGGTGATTCACAACTGGAGCGGACGCAATGCGGTAGGCTACCCGAGCATCACAGCGCTGATGGCGGAATACTATGTGCCGGACTTGCCTCTGGCCTATCTTAATTTCGGTGGTTTCGGTGATACTGGTGGCATTATCCGCAGCACTGTCATCGATGATGTGTTTCAGCTACGTGATGTAGTGTTCCCTAATATACCAACTATTGATGAAGAGCTGGACGATGCTGAATCGCAAAATGTGCGCTACCGCCGGGATTCTGATTGGCAACGCATACAATCACTGCAACTGCAGAATATGCAGCGACTAAGCTCTCAGCCTAATCTGCTGGCCGGCGATCAGTTTCATCGACAGTCATATCTGGATGCTTTTTCAAGGGCTGAAGGCATCAAGGAATTCGGCAATCTTTTACCAACTGCCGACTCAGTACAGCCTTTGCGTGCCGTAGGGGATGATGAATCGGGCTTGCATCGACAAATTCAGGCAGCGCTGTTGGCGTTCAGTGCCGGTGTCTCTATCGCCGCCGATATTGTGGATGATGGAGATTTCGATACCCATGATAATCACGATGCGAGGCACACGCCACTGTTGGCCAATGCCACAGACGCTATTGACTATATATGGACTTATGCAGAAGAACTGGGGTTTGCAGATCGACTAGTCGTACTCATTGGTTCCGATTTCGGTCGCACCCCTCACTACAATTCCGGAGATGGCAAGGATCACTGGCCTATCGGTAGTTACATCGTTATGGAGCGCAATGTCGGCTTCACTAATCAGGTGATCGGCGAAACCGATGCTGTTCACAATGCTTACAGCATCAATCCGTCCAGTTTGCAGCGGGACAATGTGGGAGGAGTCATCATCAAGCCTGCCCATGTGCATAAAGCATTGCGACGCTATCTCGGACTGGAAACCGGTGAATCTTCTCAGTTCTATCAATTCAATAGCGTTGAGGACTTCAATTTCTTTGCCTGATTAACAGCTGTAACACTGCTGCGGTTGTTGCGTCATTAAGGGAGAAATCTCTAATAGCGCAAGCACCAAAGCGATGAAATTACCTGAGTCTTTAAAATCAGCATCTCTAATACTCTTTTCAATTGTCTTGCTGCTCCCTTGTTCACTAGTGGCAGCCGAGCGAGTCTGGGTTGATTTCGATCCTGCCTGCGGAGTGCGCAAGGCAGCGGACGTGGATGATTGCCTGGCATTGGTTCCATTGCTCCGGGCAGCCGACTACCACGTAGTTGGTATCTCTACCACATACGGCAACGCGAAGATCGAGCAGACTCATGAAACGGCATTGCGACTGGCAAGTGTCCTCAATGCGCAAGGTATTTCTGTACCAACCATCTATCGGGGCGCAGAGTCAAATTCCAGAAAATCTGAAGAAGTACAGTTAGCTTTGCGCGATGCATTAGCGGTTGGAGAACTCACAATCATCGCACTCGGGCCGCTAACCAATATCGCATTTTTGATTGCAGAATATCCCGAGCTACGAACCAATATCTCGAGACTTGTGGTTGTTATGGGCAAACAGCCCGGCCAATTGTTTCATCCCTCGGAAGGCTCCACTGAGGGCATATTCGGCCATGGTCCAATTTTTTCTGACATGAATTTTAAAAAGGACACGATGGCCGCCGAGTTCCTGTTCCAAAGTGGAATCGACATAACGCTTATAGCGTATGAACTTGGACGCCAGGCAATTATTACGGCGACTGATATTGACTTGCTGGCGGACAGTAGTGAGGTCGGACGCTGGTTGGCCGACCGCAGTCAGGACTGGCTTTACTACTGGTCCCGCTTCGTTGGAAGGGAAGGGTTTTATCCATTCGATTTGATGGCGGTAGCCTACTTGTTGGAGCCCGAGTTGATGCATTGCCCAGAGAGGGAAGCAGTGATTGCACCCGACCGCAGCCTGGGGATTGCAGGCGGAGGTCCCAAGTCGCTTATGGTATTGCCCCCCGGACAGGAAACCGCCGCAAATCGAACCGTCAAATACTGCGACCAACTCGTGGTCTCCAAGCATTGGAAGCCTGTGAGTTATCTCCTTTCTATCTAATCAATGTTCAGAGTTGGTTTATCCCGACGGTCGGTGTGGTTATTCCGTTATCCATCGATTTCTACTGTAATTTTCTGCTATCCCCAGTAATATTGGCATCAATTCGAATTGTTGCTCTGGAGAAAATTGATGAAAACTTTCCTCAAGGTTTTTACATTTGTTGGCTGTTTGCTCCTAATTCCTGGTTTGGCCAATGCCCAATGGTCACTAAATAACGGCGAATCAACTCTGAGTTTCGTTAGTGTCAAAGCAGAGCATGTCGCTGAAGTGCACACATTCGATGTGATGTCGGGAGAGATAGGTGCAGATGGTGGTGCAGAGATTACCGTTGAGCTTGCAAGTGTCAACACACTAATTCCGATTCGCAATGAACGTATGCAGGCAATGTTGTTCGAGACCAACATGTTTCCCAGAGCTACTATAGAGGCCGATCTTGATCTTGGCAGCTTAACGGCTATGGCGCCAGGCTATAGCGAAACGATGCAACTCAATTTCAGCCTGAGTCTGCACGGCGTTTCGAGGTCTTATTCTTCAGAAATCAAAGTGACTCGTTTGGCTGATGGATTCGTTGCCTCTACCATTAAGCCGATTGTTGTTACCGCAGAAGATTTTAGCTTGCAAAGCGGGGTAGAAGCGCTGAGAGAAATTGCAGGCCTGCCGAGTATTAGTCGAGCGGTTCCAGTGAGTTTTACGGTGCAGTTTGATCGTTGAATTCTAGAACGAATTGCAATCAGGCCATGAAGTGGAACGGCTTGCTTCTCGCAATGGATCTACCTGAATTAAGGTAACGCAAATACCATCAATGCCGGCTCGGCCGTTGGTACCGGCAAACCTCCCTGGTCTTCGAGAAACTCGTTAACTGTGCCATACAGGCTGCCAATCCAGCGGCTGGGTTGGCCCCTCACAATAGCAACGTACTGTTTGCCATCCACAGCAAAGCTGATAGGAAATGAAGAAGGCAAATGTTGCAGGTCGGTTTGCCAGAGGATGGCGCCCGTTTCATTGTCTATAGCCTGGAAAGTCTGATCCAGAAAGCCGGCAAACAACAAATCTCCGCCGGTAGAAAGAATCGCAGTTGACGGTGGAGTCAGTTGCCGGCTCGACCACGCCAATTCCATTGTGGTCATATCGATTGCCTGGATTCTTCCATAGTTTCCATCAGAGTCTGGCCTTGAGGCGAAGCTGAATTCAACGCCTGTGGTTAGCAAAGTGCCCTCACCGATTGGCCCAAAATTCATACACATTTCTGACATTGGCAGGTAAGTCATCTTGCGGTTGTCGTTGTATGCTGCAGACTGCCAATTGCGTCCGCCCAGAAAGCTAGGGCAAAGCACCGCACTCAGTTCAGCGTTGGGAATGGTATTTGGATGACGGGTTTTGTTGCCGGTTTCTGGATCAATCGAAGTGATCATGTTTTGAAAACCGACATCCACGGAATTCAGGTATTGTCCGGTGGACGCGTCAAGCACATCGTAAAGCGCCATCTTGCCCGCTGTGAAAACAACTTTCCGAGGCTCGCCGTCAATGCTTACTTCGGCTAGCTGTCGCTCATATACCCAATCCAAATCCCACTGATCATTTCGCATATGCTGATAGAACCACACGAGTTCACCAGTCTCTGGTCGTAATGCCAGTGTGGTATTCGTGAACAGTGCGTCGTTGTTTACACCGTCGATGCCCAGTTCGTCTAACAGTGGTGCAGTGTCGTAGGTGGGCGCCGTGCCAAAGTAAACCAGATCAAGCTCAGGATCATAACTGCCAGAGATCCAGACGGATCCACCACTGCGATCCTCCAGCGCCAGGTTGTTCCAGGTGTTGCCCCCGATTCCATCCGGGCGAGCGACCGTTTGAAATCGCCACTTCTCTTTGCCGGTTTCCAGATCGACGCCGATTATGAAACCTCCCTCGGGAGTCACAGTCGCGCCAATCCCCTGTACGACTGTGTTTCCTGCAATCAGGGGTGCACCCCGCAGGGAATGGTAGCCTCGCTGTTCGGGATTGGGTGGTGTCTCAATGGCCAATTCCCAGAGCACTTCACCACTGGTGGCGTCCAGGGCCACGAGGTCCATATCATTATGTGGAACTATCAATTGGTTTCCATGAATTGCTACGCCGATGCGTCTGCCATCGAAATTTTCTGATTCGTGTTGATACTGCCATAGCTGGGTGCCATTGCTTGCATCTACGGCGCGTAAAATGTTGTTGGTATCGGCAATGAACAGCACGCCATCGTGAACCAAAGGCGTTGTCATATTGCCACCTTGGGATAGAGGCATACTCCATGCCAGCTCCAAATCGGCGACATTGCTGCGATTAATTTGAGAGAGTTCACTGTGGCCACTCAGATCGTAGCTACCTCGCCACATTAGCCAGTCTTCGTGGGACGGATTTGCCAACATCTGATCGGAAACCGGCGAGTAGTCCTCCATTGGGTTCGACTCAGATTGAGCGGCCAGATTGCTGCCAGCAAGCAGACAGGCTAGAAGGATGCCAGGCACCAGTTGCCGAGGCTGTCTGAACAGTGAATTGCTTGGGCTCA
>JAKSCP010000023.1 GCA_022360535.1 Pseudomonadales bacterium
CAACATGTCATCATTACCGGGCGTAACGCCTCCCCGGAACTGATCGAAATTGCAGACACCGTTGCAGAACTGGAATCTGTAAAGCACGCGTTTGATAGCGGTGTCTGCAATTTCGATCAGCTCCGGGGAGGCGTTACGCCCGGTAATGATGACATGTTGCATCTCGGGCCTGCTGGTAAGGGTGTCCAGGACTGATTGCTTGTCGAGATAGCCGTAAGTCAGCATGTAAGTGAGCTCATCCAAAACAATGACATCGATACTCTCGTCCTGCAGAAGTCTCGCAGCTTCTTTCCAGGTCGCTTCCGCGGCGGCGATGTCCTTGTCTCGATCCTGCGTATCCCAAGTGAAGCCCGTGGCCATAACGTGGAATTCCACCAGGGGGTGGTCCTGAAACATCAGGTGTTCGCCTGTTTCCCAAACACCCTTGATAAATTGAACCACTGCACAGTTAAGGCCATGGCCAACACTGCGCGCTAACATGCCAAATGCGGAGGAACTCTTGCCCTTGCCATTGCCCGTCAACACCACTATCAATCCCTTGTCGATGGTGGCTTTTTCTATCTTGTTGTCGATGTGTTCTTTCTTACGCTGCATGGCCTTTTTGTGCCGTACTTTGCGTTCTTCTGAAGTCGCCATAATGAAAATTCAATACCTCTGAGTGCGAACTACGCGATAACAATGGTCTTGGTTCATCCGTTTGCGCAACACTTGCACAACTGTAGTACCGCCAAAGTACCGCCAACCATTAGAGGCGCAATCATTGTCCGTAGCTTGCAAGCTGTCAAATGTTGCTTTGACAGTGTTTGTGTCCCCTCACTATAATCAGCCTGCTTTCAGGTGCCTTTATCCAGGTTTGGATATTTGGATAAAGGGTAAACGGGAACACAGGTGAGTAATCCTGGGCTGCCCCCGCAACGGTAAGCATCGATTCTGATGTAAGTCCGATACCGGCCAGAGGCAATTGACGCAGTTAGCGGAGGGCTAATCTGGATCGGTCAGTCTTTCCCTCTTCTGCTGACTTCTCCATTTCCCCTCTTCAATACTTCATTGATTGGTGTGCAATGGCGAAGTTGACCCTTATGGTGCAAGGCACCACTTCCGACGCAGGCAAGAGTCTGATGGTGGCTGGCCTTTGTCGACTTCTGGCCATGCGCGGTGTCAATGTGGCCCCCTTCAAGCCGCAAAACATGGCGCTCAATAGCGCGGTTACCAGCGACGGTGGTGAGATTGGTAGAGCGCAAGCGCTACAGGCCATAGCCGCCAAGATTCGCCCAAGTACTGACATGAATCCGATTCTGATAAAGCCTGAATCTGATCGTCGCGCCAAAGTGATTGTCCATGGTAAGGCACTACAAGCCATGGATGCCCAGGACTACCAACTCTATAAATCCCGCGCCCTGGATTTCGTGCTTGAATCCTATGAGCGATTAAAGAATCAACACGAAGTTATCGTTGTGGAAGGGGCAGGAAGTCCGGCGGAAATTAATCTTCGTGAAAATGACATTGCCAATATGGGTTTTGCCGAAGCAGTGGATTGCCCGGTCCTGTTAGTCGCAGATATTGATCGGGGCGGTGTGTTTGCCACTGTTGTTGGTACTCTTGAACTACTTTCTGAATCGGAACGGGCAAGAGTCATCGGTGTTGTCATCAACAAGTTTCGCGGCGATATCCAACTATTGATTCCGGGTCTCTCATGGCTGGAACAACGAACTGGAAAACCAGTACTAGGAGTGCTCCCTTATCTTCCCCATTTATTTCTGGACGCGGAAGACGCAATAAACGCAGAACAGCTCATTGATGAGCAGCAAACACAGCTCAATGTTGTTGTTATCGTGTTTCCCCGAATCAGTAACCACACAGACTTCGACCCGTTGCGTCTGCATCCGGAAGTTAACTTACGATACATCACGTTGCAGGATGAACTGGGAGAAGCTGACCTGGTGATCCTGCCCGGAACCAAAAACGTACGAGAAGATCTCGCTCAGTTGATCGAGGCTGGCAAGGCCGACGAACTTAACAGACATTTGCGCTATGGCGGAAAGTTACTGGGTATCTGCGGCGGCTTGCAGATGCTGGGCGAAGCCATCGCGGACCCGAAGGGCATTGAATCTGCTCCCGGTGAGACCAAGGGTCTTGGGTACTTTAACTTTGCCACCGTACTGGAAAAAGACAAGCAACTAACGGAAAGAAAAGGGCTGCTGTCCCTGCCTGGTGGAAATACAGCCCCAATCCAAGGCTACGAGATCCATTGTGGGCTTTGCAAAGGCTCCGATTTAGACAGTGCGTTAGTTCAGTTCGAAGGTGGCTCAACAGACGGAGTTGTTAGCGCAGATGGTCAAATTATTGGAACTTATCTGCACGGGTTGTTCGATGCGCCTGAGGCTTGCCTCGCTCTGCTGAAATGGGCCGGACTTGACTCAAGCTACAGCAATAACTCAGCTAAACATAGAGAAGAGCAGCTTGATCGGTTAGCAACATCAATTAATGAACATGTTGATCTTGCAGCGTTATTTCCCGAGTGGTTTGAAGAGCGAGCACTGGAGTCAGAATGGAGCGCTTAAATGCCAGCACCGTGATGACTGCGCTTGCCGTATCCCTACCTGTGGTTGTCTTGTTCTATCTTGCAGTAGGTCCGAGCCTGATTTCTCCCCTGCAGCTCATCGTTTCCTCAGATGCCGGTGACCTGGAAAGGAATCAGGTCATTCTGTCTTCGATTCGCCTTCCCCGAGCTATCATGGCACTGCTGGTCGGTGCCAGCCTGGCAGTATGCGGTGCGGTAATGCAGGGATTGTTTCGCAATCCTTTAGCGGACCCCTCATTGATAGGAGTCTCCAGCGGTGCCTCGGCCGGCGCCAGCTTCATGATTGTTTTTGGTGCCTCACTCATTGAAGGCAATCAAATTCTGGGACTATCTATTGTGGGTGTGGGCGCGGTAATCGGAGCCATACTCGCTGTGTTTTTGGTTTACCGCCTGGCGACAAATCGTTACGGCACCTCCGTAGTCACCATGCTTTTGTCTGGTGTAGCCATCGGCGCAGTCGCCAGTGCGCTCAATAATCTTTTTACCTACTTCGCTGACAGCGTCATGTTGCGGCGCATATCCGTTTGGGAAATGGGGAATCTGGAAGGCGCGAGTTGGGAGCGCGTTGGCTTCATGTTAATCGTGGCTTTAGCACTCCTGCTGCGTCTTCCCCGCTATCGATCTGCTTTGAATGCCTTTTTGCTAGGCGAATCGGAAGCGCGCTATCTGGGTATAGATGTGGAGTGGGTCAAAAAAGAACTCATTCTACTGGTTGCCCTGGCGATCGGTGTTAGCGTGGTTATGGTAGGCAATATTGCCTTCGTAGGGTTGGTAGTACCCCACATCCTGAGAGGTGTCATCGGGCCAGACCACCGCACATTACTGCCAGCCACCGCTCTTGCCGGCGCATTGCTTTTGCTATTTGCCGATATGGCAGCGAGAACGATAATCGCTCCAGCAGAATTACCAGCCGGCATACTTACCGCGCTAGTCGGCGCTCCCGTGTTCTTTTACTTATTGGTGCGCAGCCGCTCCTTGAACAATCCGGAGCGTCTGTAATGAGTGATATGACGCTGGAAGTTTCTGACCTGGCAGTTGA
>JAKSCP010000022.1 GCA_022360535.1 Pseudomonadales bacterium
CCTCCCCACAACCAAATTAAACCGATCCAACCCCTCTACCAAATGCTTTTCCTCCAACGCAGAGCTAAACCGAAAATACTTCCCCATACCAAATTTCGAGCCCGGAATCACCAACACATCCTCTTCTTTTAAAAGCCGCATAGCGAACTCATCAGAAGACACCGGTAAATCAAATTTTACAAATGACATGGCAGAAGCCTGTGGAGGAACAACGGAAAACACACCGGGGTTTTCGTTTAGCTTTGAAACCAACGTCTCAAAACCACGTCGAATCAAACGGCGGGCTCGCGCCTGCAACTTTTCCGAAGCGGGAGAGCGGAGTGCATACTCAGCCAGTCGCATGGAAAGGCGACTCGCTGCAATCGAAGCATACTCATGTCGCCGCCAACACTCTGTCACGATAGCTTGCGGTGCAACCATCCAGCCCAGACGTAATCCCGGTAAGCCGTAAGCCTTGCTCATGGAGTTGATAATGATCGTTCGATCAGTGGCACCCCAAAATGAAGATGTAGGCTCGTCGCTATTACGCTCAGTGCCGATGTAAACCTCATCAGCTACTAGCCATGCGTCAGAATTCTCGGCCGCCGAGATGATTGTTGCGCGTTCAGCAGGCGAAAGTATTTTTCCAGTAGGGTTGTTGGGATTGACCACGTGCAGTATGCACGTGTCGACATCAATAGTCGCAGCAAGTTGGTCGGGGTCAATTTCCCACTGATTGGTTTCAGAGAGTGCGACATCGCGAACCTCAAATCCCAGGTTGTGTGCATTGCCACTGAGTTGTTCGTAAGTGGGGATAAAGCGAACCAGATTGTCACCGGTTTCAAGTAGAGTGGCTGCAATTAGTGTATTGGCCTCGCTTGCACCGACGGTGACGAGGATGTTGTCAGCGGTTGCTCCCGGATAGCGTGCAGCGATGACTTCCCGCAGTGACTGAAAGCCGTTCACTTGCGGGTAGTCGACCAGTTGACTGAACAACTCGTCAGTATCGATCTGCGCTAATTCGAAAAGTTCCTGGTAACTGAGAGGGTGTACGCCACTCTCAGAGAAGTTATACCGAACGGCATGCTCATTCTCTGAGAGAAACTGCTCTACAGCGAAAGGTTGAAACTTTCTGGAGGCCACTCTTTAAAAGAGCCTAACCTGGGTAATCTCTCTTTGTATAACCTTTGTACAGCTGCCGTGGGCGACCAATACGGTAAGACTCGCTCAACATTTCATGCCAATGCGCAATCCAACCCGGTGTTCTGCCAGTAGCGAAAATCACAGTAAACATGCTGGTAGGAATACCAATAGCCTTCAAAATAATGCCGGAGTAAAAATCCACATTCGGGAAGAGTTTTCTTTCGATGAAGTATTCATCCTCCAGCGCAATCTTTTCCAGTTTCTTGGCAATGCGTAGAAGCGGATCGTTTTCGCTACCCAGTTCCTCAAGCACTTCATCGCAGATGCCGCGGATAACGGTCGCTCTGGGGTCGTAGTTCTTGTAGACACGGTGACCAAACCCCATAAGACGAAAGGGGTCGTCCTTGTCCTTTGCGCGTTGGATGAATTCTTCGATGCGGGATTCATCACCGATCTCGTAAAGCATATCCAGGACTGCTTCATTGGCGCCACCATGTGCAGGCCCCCATAAAGCAGCGATGCCGGAAGCTATGCAGGCGTAAGGATTAGTGCCAGTGGATCCGGCTAACCGCACGGTCGATGTGGAGGCATTTTGCTCGTGATCGGCATGCAGTAAGAACAAAGTGTCCATGGCTTTGGCGAGTACAGGACTTACCCTGGGTTCTTCGCAAGGCGTACCGAACATCATGTGCAAAAAGTTTTCCGCGAAGCCCATGGAGTTTTGCGGGTACATGAAAGGTTGTCCGACGCCATGTTTGTAGCACATGGCAGCCAGTGTTGGCATTTTCGCAATGACACGATGAGCCGCTAACAACCTGTGTTCAGGATTATCAATGTCCAGGTTGTCATGGTAGAAAGCGGAGAGAGCACCGACTACTCCGCATAGCATAGCCATCGGATGAGCAGTGCGGGGAAAACCTCTGAAGAATTGATGGATCGCTTCGTCCACCATGGTGTGGTAACGAATGGTGTTCTCGAACGCTTCTCGCTCATTTGCTGTTGGAAGCTCGCCATTGAGCAGCAAGTAACAGGTTTCCAGGAAGTTGGATTTTTCAGCGAGTTGTTCAATCGGATAGCCGCGATGCAGCAGCACTCCGGCGCCACCATCGATATAGGTGATATCTGAATCGCAAGCGGCGGTGGAAACGAAGCCTGGGTCATAAGTGAAAACGCCTTGGCCTACTAGGCTGCGAACGTCCACCACATCAGGTCCAGTACTGCCTGCATAAACGGGTAGTTCAATAGTTTCTTCTATCCCGTCAATGCTTAACCGGGCCTTCTTTTCACTCATGCCTTACTCCTGTGTCGGGTTTTAAGAAGATGATAACGACGGAATAACTACTTTAGTTTTTGTTGCTGGGAGCAGCATGGTCCTGCCAGGCAGGTTGTTATTTCCGGTCCGATTCGGGGTGGAGAGAATAGGGAGGAAGCGGCGTCCTTGTCAAATGTTTGGACATCTGCGGCGGCAAATTGAACGTAGTATGTTGGGAATTGTGGACGCAGTGTCACGAACCCGCAATCGGATTGAAATATAGTGTTGTGCAGAGTGAATTGGGCGTCGAATTGATCAATATTCGATCAACTCATCCGCGCCAAATTGCAGCACTGAATGCAGTTGACAATGCCTTGTCAAATTTCAGGGTAAAACAGTCAGCATTATTGAATTGCGGGGGTTATGGGCATATACTTTGCGCCCGATGTAATCCCCAATTTGTGTAATTAATTCAACTAGTTTGCGAATTTTGACAATTCCCGAACAGGACGATTCTGGCTCCAGCCGACGTGAAAGATAACAGACCTGTAAATCTCAATATCACCACCATCAAGTTTCCTTTGGCGGCGATCGCCTCCATTACCCACCGCATTTCCGGCATCGCGCTTTTCGTCGGCACCGCTATCTTGCTCTACCTGCTGCAACTCTCGCTGGAGTCCCAGACCAGTTTTGATTTGGCGGTGGAGATTTTAAGCAGCCCCGTGGCGAAGCTGATCATCTGGCTGTTGCTGTCCGCATTGCTATACCACCTGATTGCTGGCGCCAAACATTTGCTGCTGGACTTGGGGATTGGCGAGTCAAAAGCAGGAGCGAAAACTGGCGCCATGCTGACCGTTGTCCTGGCTGCTATCGCGATCGTTCTTGGAGGATTGTGGGTATGGTAACGAATGCAACGAACCTGAGTCGGTCCGGCTTGTCAGATTGGCTGATTCAACGCTTCTCTGCTGTCATTCTCGCTGCTTATTCACTTTGTATTCTGGGAAGCCTGCTGATGAATCCCGAAATGGACTACGAGCAATGGCGTGCCTTGTTCTCCGGCACTGGCATGCGTTTATTCAGTCTCATCGCATTGGCTTCGTTGTGTGCACATGCCTGGATTGGTATGTGGACAATCGGCACAGACTATTTAACAGAGCGTCACCTGGGTAGCGGTGCGACTTTTATCCGTCTCATCTATCAGGCTGCTTGTGTGTTACTCATCGCGGTGTATCTGTTGTGGGGCATCGAGATTTTTTGGAGTAACTAGATGTCCGCAATTCGTAACATTTCTTTTGATGCAGTAATCGTCGGCGGTGGTGGTGCCGGTATGCGCGCTGCATTGCAGCTCGCACAGTCAGGCTACAAAACCGCCGTTATCTCCAAAGTATTTCCGACTCGCTCCCATACCGTTTCTGCCCAGGGCGGAATCACCTGCGCCATAGCCAGTGCTGACCCTAATGACGATTGGCGTTGGCATATGTATGACACGGTAAAAGGTTCTGACTATATCGGCGATCAGGACGCTATCGAGTACATGTGCAGTGAAGGGCCGCAAACAGTGTTCGAGTTGGAACACATGGGTTTGCCTTTCTCACGTACCGAGAATGGACGCATTTACCAACGACCATTCGGTGGCCAATCCAAAGACTTTGGTAAAGGTGGACAGGCAGCTCGCACCTGTGCGGCGGCAGACCGGACTGGCCACGCGCTGCTGCACGCGCTTTATCAGGGTAATCTGAAAAACAATACGGTTTTCTTTAACGAGTGGTACGCCACTGACCTGGTAAAAAACCAGGACGGCGCCATCGTTGGTGTCATTGCGATTTGCATCGAGAATGGCGAAACCGTATTCATCGAATCCAAGGCGACTGTGTTCGCCACCGGTGGAGCAGGTCGTATCTATGCCTCCACCACAAATGCCTTAATCAATACTGGTGATGGTGTGGGTATGGCATTACGTGCCGGGTATCCCATGCAAGACATGGAGATGTGGCAGTTCCATCCCACGGGTATTTATGGCGCAGGTACGCTGGTCACTGAAGGTTGTCGCGGGGAAGGTGGCTATCTCATTAACAAGGACGGCGAGCGTTTCATGGAGCGTTACGCACCAAACGCTAAAGACCTGGCCGGGCGTGACGTCGTTGCCCGTTCAATGGTGTTGGAAATTCTCGAAGGCAGAGGCTGCGGTGAAAAAGCCGATCATGTCATGCTTAAACTCGATCACCTTGGCGAAGAAGTATTAAACGCGAAACTGCCAGGCATTCTCGAGCTGTCGCGAACATTCGCCCATGTTGATCCGGTAAAAGAACCAATCCCAGTTGTGCCTACCTGTCACTACATGATGGGAGGCATCCCCACCAATATTCACGGTCAGGCTCTCACCCAGAATGCTGCCGGTGAGGACGAGATTATTCCGGGCCTGTTCGCGGTTGGAGAAGTGGCTTGCGTCTCGGTGCACGGTGCGAACCGGCTTGGTGGAAACAGTTTGCTTGATCTGGTGGTGTTTGGTCGTGCCGCTGGGAAACACATCGAACAGATGTTGTCGCAAGGTCTCGAACAGCGGGTCGCTTCCGAAACCGATATCGATCAGGCGATGCAACGATTGAATAGACTGAATGAATCTTCTTCTGGTGAAAGTGTGCCGCAGCTGCGTGCTGAGCTGCAGGAAATTATGCAGAACCATTTTGGCGTGTTCCGAAAAGGTGAGTTCATGCAGGAGGGGATTGAAAAACTGAAGACGATGCGTGAGCGTTTGAATAATCTGCATCTGGAAGACAAGAGCGGTACTTTTAACACCGCCCGTATCGAAGCTTTAGAGTTAGAGAATCTCTTCGAGGTGGCAGAAGCGACCGCGATTGCCGCCGAGGCGCGCAATGAGAGTCGCGGAGCCCATGCGAGAGACGATTTCAGAGAGCGGGATGATGAAAACTGGTTGTGTCATTCACTCTATTTTCCGACCGACAAGCAGGTTGGTAAACGGGATGTAAATTTCACACCCAAGACTGTCGATACATTCGAGCCAAAGATCAGAACTTACTAGTTGCAACAACTCTCCACGGCTTGGTGGAAGAGCAATCGATTTAGGTGAAACGTGTTAGTTAGCATTTATCGTTACAACCCAGAAACAGACCAGAAGCCGTCCATGCAGGAGTTTGAAGTCGAAATTCCAGCCGGTAAAGACATCATGGTGCTTGATGTGCTCGCACTGGTGAAAGAGCAGGATCCTTCGGTTGCTTATCGTCGCTCATGCCGGGAAGGGGTGTGCGGTTCCGACGGTATGAATATGAATGGGACCAATGGCCTTGCCTGCATCACTCCTATATCAGAAGTTGGCGGACCCGGCAGCAAGCTCGTGCTGCGGCCGCTACCGGGGCTACCGGTAATCCGCGATCTTGTCGTAGATATGTCTATCTTTTACAAACAATTTGAAAAAGTGAGGCCCTATCTAATCAATGACGAGCCAGCGCCGGCTATAGAGCGGCTGCAGTCACCGGAAGACAGAGCAAAGTTGGATGGTTTGTATGAGTGTATTCTCTGCGCTTGCTGCAGCACGAACTGCCCTTCGTTTTGGTGGAATCCAGATAAATTTATCGGTCCTGCAGGATTACTCCAGGCTTACCGGTTTTTAGCGGACAGCAGGGATACGGCGACCAATGAACGATTAGCTGATCTGGATGATCCGTTTAGTGTATTCCGTTGCCGCGGGATCATGAATTGTGTCGCGGTATGCCCGAAAGGACTCAATCCTACGCGCGCCATTGGACATATTCGCAGCATGCTCATTTCGCAAGGTACTTAACCATCCACTCGCATCCCGATGATCACGCCTATTGAAAGCTTACTGATCAAAGGCGATTGGTTCTGATTATTGATTACAGGTTACTGCAATGCACGATAGCTTGATGGAAGCAATGTGGAGCACCGGACACCTTTCCGGTGTCAATGCGGAATACGTAGAAGAACTCTACGAACGCTATCTTTCCAATCCTGAATCCGTTCCCAGCCAATGGCAGGAGTTTTTCGCGAACCTGCCCAGTGCCAGCGGCAACGGCGATCGGGATATTTCCCATGCTGAAATCCAGAAAGATTTCAGAGCGCTTGGCAAA
>JAKSCP010000021.1 GCA_022360535.1 Pseudomonadales bacterium
AAAACACTACGAACAATAGCGATGAAATTATCAACCCAAGCCAACCATGGGCTTCAGTGTTCCGCTGGATGAATTCTTTTTTCATGAGAGCCCTCTTAACCCCTTAGCTGCGATCAACCCTGACTGAAAAAAAGTACCGTATTCAACACAACTGTTATCAACAAGAATCCACCAGCTCGTTTCCAGGCCTGCTTGCCGCTACCACTGGCATAGCACCACACCATGACCGCAGCCCAAATCATCCATCCTAAAAGCAGCCCGAGCATGATTCGGGCATCAGCCGGCAACGGTAAGGCGTAATACAAAGTCACCAGGACTGATATCGAAATTAGTAGACCACCTAGTATCCCAGCGAAGCTTTTAGCCCACATCACAGCGTGCCTAGATAAAAAAGAACGAGAGAAATTGACGCTCCAGCTGAGCCGAATTGCCAAGCATCTAATTTGAAATGCCCGAGCACAAAGACCGAAACAATCCAAGCTGCCATGACATAGCTAAAAGACAGAAAGAATGCTGATAATGAAGAATATCTCCCCATCAGGAACAGCCAGGCGAGAAAGAAGGAGAGTGAGAATATGCCCCACCCCAATAGTTTGGAAATTGGGCGCTCTAGTAATAATTGCTGCTTAGAAGTGCAATAAGCGGACAATGATGCCAGCCAAAGCAGAATGACCGCGATTGCCACGGAGCCTCCACTACCGCATTAATTCGGTGTCGACGTCTATGTTTTATGCCATGCTAACTGCAGAGCCGCGCAAAAGCAAATGATAATCATTACTATTAAGATTGCGATCAACTCAGGCACCAATGCCGTATTCGGCAAGACATAGTTCCAGGCTGGGTGCATAGAGGGTAAAGCATTAAAGCGAAATAGCCGCTAGCGACTACGTGTCGTTAGCGGTCTTCGCAAGCTTCGATGCCGGTATTAATCACCATTCACATGGTCGTCTTTTACTTTATTTTCGGCGCTTGCTGTAAATAGTTGTCGAGAGACTGCTCTTCTTTCTTGCTGAACAGATAACCCAGCTTGGTGCGTCGCCACAGAATATCGGCAGCCGTGTGGGCCCATTCATTGCGGCGCAAATAGTCCACTTCTTTCTGGTAAAGGTTGGCTCCGAAGCGCACCCCCAGATCTCCCATGCTGCGGGAATTCTGCAAAATATCAAAACTCAATGTTCCGTAAGTATTTAACCAACGGCTAATGAGGTCAGGACCCAGCCACCCATACTTGCTGGCCAACTCCTGGTACAGGGTTTCTGCCAATTCGAAATCACCGCCAGGCAATACTGCCCGCTTGGTCCAGGCACCTTTCATGCCAGGGAAGAATTGACCAAGCTGACTCATGACTTGCTCTGCCAATACCCGATAAGTTGTTACCTTACCGCCATAGACCGACAGTATGGGCGCGGGTTCTTTTTCCAGCACCAGCCGGTAGTCTCGAGAAACTTTACTGGCTGACTTGCCCTGCTCGTCTATTAGTGGTCGCACCCCTGAATAGGTATGCACGATGTCATCTCTGTGCAGGGTTCCTTTGAAGTAAAGGTTGGTGATGGCGATCAGGTACTCGGTTTCTTCCTTGGAGATACCGGGCTCATCCAGGTCACCAGAAAATTCTTCATCGGTGGTGCCAATAAGGGAATAGTCCTGCAAGTAAGGGATGACGAAAATCACTCGGCCATCATGATGCTGCATTAAGAAAGCATTATCTCCATCGTGTAGCTTGGGCACCACGATATGACTGCCTTTCACCAACCGGAGGTCATGGGGCGCAGGTTTCTGTTGGAGTTTTTCATACAAAGAGCTGACCCATGGCCCCGAGGCATTGACCACAACTTTACAGGTACGCTGAATCTCGACCTGATTTACATGATCAAACATCGTGACCTGCCAACCAGATGCATTGGATGTCGCCGAAGTAGAAAGCGGTTTCAGAGCTATACATTCGGTACGGGTTAATATTTCGGCCGAATGTTTTTCTGCCTGTCGGGCGTTGAGTATCACGAGCCGGGAATCATCGACCTGACCATCCCAGTATTCAAAGCCGCGCTTGATGGAACTATTGAGAGGACTATCCGACCCGAACTTCACACTCCGCGAACCTTTGTAGTGCACCCGCTTTACAAGATTGTCATACACAAACAAACCCATTCTGATCAGCATGCCACTGCGGGAGTTATCGAGTAATGGAATCTGAAACGGGATAGGCCGGATGATGTGTCTGGCTGATTCGGTTAATACATCGCGTTCACGTAAAGATTTTGCTACCAGACCGAACTGATATTGCTCCAGATAGCGCAGACCACCGTGGATTAGTTTGCTGCTCCAGGATGAAGTTGCGCTGGCAAGATCGGCTTTCTCGCAGAGGACTACATTCAGTCCCCTGCCAGCCGCGTCCGCCGCGATGCCCGCACCATTCACTCCACCACCTATAACTAGGAGGTCATGATCGTATTCAGTTGAGTCCACTAGTTGTAGCTATCCATGCACTGGAAGGATTCAGAAACCCATGCACAATTGAGAGTCAACTCGGTGTTGTACAGTAGGTCGAGCGCTTAGTGTAACATGGCAGCCCAGTTGTTCTTGCATGAACTGAATCACAGCTCGGCAGAAACACGCTATAAGCTATAACCGTAAAAAGGAACAATAACTCGGAGAGCAACCACCATGGCATCCCAAATTCTCGCCATCGATCAGGGTACAACCAGCAGCCGCGCCCTGGTATTTGATTCAGCTGGCAATCAATTGTCTGTGGGGCAGGAAGAATTCACTCAACATTTTCCAGACAACGGTTGGGTAGAACACGATGCCGATGAAATATGGGAGACCACGCTCAATAGCTGCCGCGCGGCTCTTCAGTCCGCCGGTTCTGCGGCTGCGGATATCGCCTGTATCGGGATCACTAACCAGCGAGAAACCACAATCGTCTGGGATCGAACAACCGGCGCACCAATCTATCGGGCTATCGTCTGGCAAGATCGCCGTACCAGTGAGTATTGCAACGAATTAAAAAATGATTCAACGATCGTAGCAAAGATTCAAGACAAAACGGGCCTGCTCCTGGACCCCTACTTCTCAGCGACCAAACTGCGCTGGATTCTGAACGAAGTGCCAGGTGCCAGGGAAAAAGCTGAAGCTGGCGAACTGGCTTTTGGCACCGTCGACTGCTACCTGTTATGGCGCCTCACTGGTGGTCGCAGCCATGCGACCGATGCAACCAATGCTTCTCGCACCATGTTGTTCAATATCCGCGAGCAACAATGGGACCAGGAACTACTGGATCTCTTCAATATCCCTGCCAGTGTGCTGCCGGAAGTAAAAGACTGCGCTGCAGATTTCGGCAACAGCGACGAGTCCATTCTCGGCGCCAGCATTCCAATTTCTGGAATGATCGGGGATCAGCAAGCCGCTGCTTTTGGGCAGGGATGTTTCGAAGCGGGTATGGCCAAGAGCACCTATGGAACGGGCTGCTTTCTTTTGATGAATACCGGCGATCAGATTCTACAATCTCAGAACAAACTGCTGGGGACTGTCGCCTACAGATTAAACGGAGAAACCCGCTATGCCATCGAAGGCAGCATCTTCATGGCTGGCGCAACTATGCAATGGATTCGGGACGGCATTCAGTTGATTTCTGATGCGGCTGAGTCCGAAGAACTGGCAAAACAGACCAGCGAAGACCTCAGTGTGTACCTGGTTCCAGCCTTTACAGGCCTGGGTGCGCCCTACTGGGACCCCGATGCGCGGGGCGCCATGTTTGGCATGACTCGCGATACGGGTGTCAAAGAAATCGTCACTGCGGGATTGATGTCTGTGTGCTATCAGACCAAGGATTTGGTGGAAGCCATCGCTGCAGACGGCGCTTCATTACAAACATTGCGCGTAGACGGTGGAATGGTACGTAACAACTATGTACTGCAGAAACTTTCCGATCTATTGAATGTGGATGTGCATCGGCCAGTGATTACTGAAACCACTGCGCTTGGCGCTGCCTACATGGCGGGCTTACAACAGGGTATCTTCAGTTCATTGGATGAAATCGCCGACAAATGGCAACTGGACCGCGCCTTTTCGCCGGAGAAAGACGATAGCTGGCGCACTACACAATATGATGGCTGGCTGGATGCGGTAAGTCGCACCCGAGTACAAGGATAAAAAGGACAAAGGGTAAGCAAGGTAACAATGGAACTGCATTTAATCCGGCACGGACAAACCAACTGGAATGAAGAAAGACGGGTTCAGGGTCAAAGCGAATCACAACTCACGGATCTGGGAATTCAACAGGCCAAAACCGTCGGTGAAAAGATCCGCGAACTGAACTTTGACAAGCTGTATTGCAGCAGCAGTCAACGCACGCGGGAAACCGCTGAGCATGCCTTTGCTCATCACGCCCAGGAAGTCACTTATCTGGATTCACTCCGGGAAATTTTCCTCGGCCCCTGGGAAGGCCGCCTCTACGCCGAAATAGAACAGGAAGATCCTGATTCGTTTCGGCACTTCTGGCACGAACCCCATGCATTTAATGTCCCTGGGGCAGAAACCTTTTATCAGATGCAGGAACGAGCGATGCAAACCATTCGGGACATTGCCAGTCATTCACTGGGACAGCGGGTAGCTATCATCAGTCACGGCGCGCTGATTAAGAGCGTTCTTGCCCATGTCGAACAACTGCCAATGGAAGAGTTATGGAAACCACCCCTGATGCACAACTGTGCACACAACATTATTGAAATGCATCAACCAGATGAATTCACCATCACCTTATATGCGGATCAATCTTTCGATTCGGTGCGGTCTGTAGAGTAAGCATGATGTTCCGCCAGGTGGTGGCGCCGCCACTCATCGAGCTTGCGTTTTATCCAGCGCGCCATGGGCGGGATGTCAGTGGCGATAAGCGCCAAACCCAGTGGAATCATCCAGAAGCCGAGCACCGGCAAGAAGCCCAGTACCCCCAGCACGACCAACAAGACACCCAGTATTGCGCGAGCAATAGGCGGAATGTAGCGGGTTCCCCGCTTCAACATCAGATAGGTATTGACAACAAGCAGCCTGCGGCGGCGTATCCGCTGTAACTTATGTTGACTCTCGTTGTTCACCATTGGGACCTCATCCAGTATGACTAAACGGATGTGCTATTCTTGCCGACCTATTTAGAAGTATAGCGCTGTTAAACCTCAGTAGATTTGATCCAGTAGACCCAAAACCCATGAACGCCAAGACCCTTAACATGATCGTGTTCTTCGCGACCGCAGTGTCGGTGCTCTTGCTGTCTCAAGGAGTTGGATTTTGGGTCAACAGCAATATCGATCTCAACTCCACTCTCGAGATTAATCGCTTTGTTCATTTCACTCATATCAGAAACTACGGTGGCGTGTTTGGGCTTGCCCAGGGTTCTGGCTGGCTGTTTGGCATTGTAAGCCTGGCCATACTGGGTGGTGTTGCTGCTTACTTGTGGCTTGCCGGCAATTTGCAGCGTTACGAATATGTGTGTTTCGGTTTCGTAGTAGGTGGTGGTGCCAGCAATATTCTGGATCGCTTGATTCATGGTGGGGTCATCGACTTCATCGATATCCAACACATTCCCTACTGGAACTATGTGTTCAATACGGCTGATGTGATGATTCATCTTGGCATTTGGCCGTTGCTGATTCTTAGCTTCTTTCTTAATAAGACCTCGACTGTTGAGTAATCGGTTTATGTTTATGGGCTTCGTTGCGCTCGGAGCCCGAGGGCCTTTTGCTGCACAATCACCTCCCTTCGGTCGGCGATTTTTATCGTGCCGCAAAAGGCTCTCCGTCTCCAAGCTTGGGGTAGAGTGAATACAACCCCATCGACACTTGCGAAGCAAGTGCGAGTGTTCCATTCGCAAGGGATTTCGCAAAATTCCGCCGCGAATTGAACACGACCAAGTAAAAGTGCAGGGATGCACTTTTACGACGCAATAAAAAAGCCGGCTCGAGAGCCGGCTTTTTTAGAAGCATCAAGTCTTACATGCGATAGCAAAGAGTGTATTCATTGTCTTCTGAATAAACACCACCACCGCCAAGTGCGTTGTTAGAAGGTACGGTGTTTTGGCCAGAGGTACCTTGAGTAGCGCGCAGGCGACCAGTTGCTCCGTTACCGTCATCGAGTTCGTTGTCGATAGCGATTGCGGAAGAACCTGGAACCTGACTCAAGCAGACCTTGTTTCCGCCCAAGCCGCCATTGGCAACCTGAGAAGTGACACCGATCAGACCACCCCAAGAGTTAGTAGGCAGAGCCGCCACACCCACATTGGAAGGATCACCGGAAATGAAGCCGGCCGCCATCAGCTGACGCCAGAAAGGACCACCTTCACCGGTGCCGTTAAAAGTCTGGTTGCGGTTGATTTCCAAACGACCATCGGCATCACCACCGATGTTTGCGCTGTTCCAGCTTGAACCACGCGCCTGTACTGTAGCAGTAGGACCGTCGTCACCAGGGGTACGACCATAACGGTCTTGATAGGCGAATACAGCAGCCGCTGTTCCGTTCATATCCTTAACCGCCTGCTTCACGCGAGAGTTCTCGATAAGTTCTTGTCCCTGCAGTACGCCACCAACTAGCAGACCGATGATTACCAAGACAATGGCAATCTCGATCAAGGTGAAGCCCTGTTGCTTCATATTTCCGATTGCCTTGATTGAATTGTTCATCTGTTTTGCTCCTGTCTTAAATTTGTCTCAAAAACTGCAAAAAATCGTAGTACCGCTCAATGTGGCGCCAATATATATTTCGACCCCGATAGCGACAAGATGTAGGTTTTTTTTACAAAGTTTTACAGGGAATTAGGCAGGGAAACCACGAATGTCATAGGAGCATCAGCTGGTGTAGAAGCCTGTAATGTGCCTCCAAGCCCCGTAACTAGCTGCCTCGCGTGGTAGAGACCTATCCCTAAACCATCGCCTTTTTCGCTCCAAAAGGGCTCAAAAAGTCGTTCTGGCCAGAGGCAGGGTTTTCCCAATTTATCGGTCAGGGCGATTTCCACGCTGGCGCCTTCAGAATCGATGGAAACTTCGATATTCGGCGGAGAGCCAGGGTTTCTGCGGGTTTCATCGATGTAGTTGCCAAAAAGATTGTCGAAAACACTGCTCAGAGACTCCTCATTGGCCTGAACTGAGCCCTCGCCCTCGATTGTTATGAAAAGGTCATGAATTTCTGCTGTTTTGTGAAGAAAGTCACAAAGATTTATGGCTTTCAGGTCGTCACTTGTTGGCGGCGCACTGCTTAGCGTACTGAGAAATCGCTCCGATCTCTCCCGTAAGGTGGGCATGACGGTACGCAGACTTTCCAGCAGTTTGTCCTGCTTGCCTTCCGGGGTAGTTTCCAACTGCTCAGCCATGAGCGAGACCAGCTGCACGATGTTCTTCATGTCGTGCTGCAGGAACACACTCATCTTGGCAGATTGTGCAAAGGCCCCTTGTACGGTGCCCAGCTTCACCCACATATCGGTGTACAACAGCAAAAAGAAGCTTTCGGATACTAAGCGGCTGAAGTAACGCTGTTCGAATCGACGTTTGCCGTCATAAAGATGGACTACCAGGGAGATATCATCGATCTGCAACTTGCGCTCAATAAACACATCTCCTTCCACCCCTTCCAGCTGCGAAATCTTGGAGCCAAACCAATCCAGCTGCCAACTAATGCCTCTGAATCCTGCCTTGGACAGTGGCTTCCAACAATGCCGCAAAAAATCCGGCAGATCGAAATTTAATTCTTCATTCAGTGCGACTAGCTCATTAGTGATCGAAGCTCGGTGGCGTGCCTGACTTAACAGCCAGGTAGTCGCAACGATGATGCTGAATCCGATGAGGATGAGATAGGGATATAAATCTGCCATGCGATCAATCGCCTGTGGGCTTGAGACTAATTGTCATCTCGCTTAATGCCAAACTTCTTCAGGAAGTAATAGACACTTTCCCGTTTTAGTCCGAGCTTGGCTGCACTCTGATAGACGTTGAACTCGGTGTCTTTCAGAACTTTACGTACCAGTTTTTCTTCCGCTTCTTCCCGCACAGCCTTCAAGCCATCAGCCACTTTGGCATTGATCTGCAGCTTGGTAAGCCCTTCTTCCTCTGACAGTGTTTTTTCTTTCTTATAAAAAAGCACCGCTCGCTGCACTGCATTCAGAATATCTTCTGAGCTGGAGGGCTTTGAGAGAAAGTCGAAGGCTCCTTCCTTGATAGCTGCCAGGGCAGAACTTTCTTCATCCTGGCCAGTTAAGACAACAATTTTGGCCGGATACAAGCCATCCACGATAAGTCTGATGGTCGCAAGGCCCTCGGCAGTGGTATGAGGTGAAGGTGGCAGTCCCAGATCGAGAACGATGGCGGCAATGTCTGGATTTTCCTGCAGCACAGACTCAGCAGCGACTTTGCTGTCAGCTTCCAGGACTTCGTATTCGTTATTCTCCATGACATTACGCATAACGAGACGTAATGCCGGATCGTCTTCGACTAACAGGATGCGAATAGCCTCTGCTGCTGCAGAGTTTTCTTCTGCAGCCTCAGTATCGGTGTCTTGGTCAGTCATTGCAGACTAGGGTGTACTCTGATGATTCAGAGGTGAAGGATATCAGGGAAGTTGACCGGCTGAAATCAGTCTTGCATAGAGGATATTTGGGGACATCCAGCGAATGGTGTCGTCGAACTCATCAACGATATAGGTCGCTGAGACAAAGTCTGCGTTGTTTGCCTGGCGATATCCATTGATCGTGACTTCGCCGGCGTTTTCCACTTCGTCGGCGCTGGAAAAATTTTCCCAATCAGGTCCGAGCGACAACACCACAGCTGGAAGCGCTGAGGCCAGCACAGTGCCGCAGGCCGCATCGGTGCATACCCGAAAGTCCGGTGCGAGGGCGGCAATGCCCGTAGCCTGCATACCACCTGCCGTGGTAAACGCATTGCCATTGGCTGCGGTCACATTGTATCTGTAGGGACTTAACCAGGGATCTACCAATAAGTAGTCGTTATTGGTGGTGCCGCTAAGCCCCAATGTCGCGGAAGGAATAAAGCCATATTCCTGAGCACAGTTGCCTCCCCCCGCCGGGACTTCCATACCACTGCTGGCAGCAGTCGCTGGACAAGGCAAACGCCCATTGGCTTGGGCAAAACCATACAAGGCTTCCAGAATCTCATTGACCTGATCTGTCGCATCATCGCGATCATTTATTTCTTGAGTAGAACTGAGGGAAACCAGCAAGCCCCCAAGCAGGGCGCCCACGATCACCATGACGATCGCCATTTCAATCAGACTGAAGCCGGATTGCAGGCGTCCTTTACCAGGAAAAGTATTAGGGAAAACTGTAGTTCGCATAGCGTTTAACAACGGCCTCCGATTCGAGTCATGGTATCAGCGACTTTATCAAGAGAGTAGCTAACCCCTGCACAACCGGTGAAAGTAATCGTCGCTGTATCGTCGGTTAGTTGCGAGTACTGGGTTGCAACTTCCCAGTCATTGGTTAGAAACCACGCAGGGGTATTGTTGGTAAACAAATCTGTAATTTCGGTCGGATCACCAAGCGGCAGAGTTGGATCCAGCGGATACCGGCCATTAGCATCATGAAAATTGTCCAGGGCCACCCTTAGCACCTCTGCCACTCGCGCCGTGACCGGCGTCATGATTTCGGAAACGGTGATTCCTAGCACCCGATCATTAAACGAGTCCGGTCCCGTACCATCGCTACTGATAAAGTCTGTCCCCAGAGCGTTGTCTGCCTCGAGGTAGTCTTCTTCATCGTTACTGGGGCGAGTTTGTGAATCCAACGCCGTGCCCGGTGCAAACAAGACTGCTGCTATTTCACTCTGCCCGTTAAGTGTTGGCGTGGTCGAAGTATCAGTGTTGAACGCGCCAACGGGTAACCGCCGCGCAGGATTCGCCAGGGCATACCACAGACGTTCATCGGTTCCTGTTCCATAATCTGACAAGGCCATCACTGTGCCGGCAACTGGTAATGGAAGTGTTATCGTCTCTGGAAGCCGTCCCAACGCATTATTGCCACAAGGCGTATTCTCGACCCCGTTGCCGTTGGTATCTGGACAGGGAAGATGACCAGGGCCCGGGCCCGTAGCGCCGAAATAATCGCCGTGGGTAACAGCGTAGGCAATTAGAGCTTCTTTCGCATCGCGCAGCGCGACTATCGCTTCATCATTGTACTTTTGCGAAACCAGGTTGTTTGAAAAGAAAGTGATAAAGGCGCTGGCTCCTGCCAGGAAAATAACCAGGAACATAAGCAACACAATAACGCCTCGCTGGGCATTGCGATGTGGGATTGGTGCTTGTTTCATAGTTAAGCGCTGCCGCTAATTGGAGTCAGAATTCTGGGATTCCAGATTAGCAGCTTCAGCCAGTGAATCTGTGACCGAATCAACAGCTTCCGACAATTCTTCGTTCCCACTATATTCGTAGGATTCAAAAAGTTCACCTCGAGTGAGATTCAAGACCTGGCCTGGCTTAAGCTCGTAGTTGGTGCCGGTTGCCGGATTACGGATGCGCAGTCTCCCCTGAGCAAAGGGTTGCATCAGTTCCATGTTGTCCGGCAGGTCTTCCTGATTGATGGGTTCACCATTGAGCCAGATCGTGTAAAGACCATCGGATCGGAGCATGGTGCCGCCCATACGGTAGATGACATCAGGCAATTCAGGCTCCGCCAATGCAGGCAATTCGATCAAGGGTTCTGCTTGCTGAGGTGCCACTTGCACCAGATCGGGCCGGTACAGGGCCAGGCGCTGACGCTCTAACTCGGCTCTTTCCGCTGGGGTGGAAAACAATCGCACCACTGTTTGCGCTTGTGAGAGAGGCGTAGTGAGCAGGAGCAGAATTACCACCCAGTGCATGCCAAAATTTTTGTAAAGTTTGTTACCAGTCATGCCCAGAAAACCAAAGTCAGAAACCCAAGTAAGGTTCGCGTTGAAAGGTGTACCACTGAAATTGGCAGTCGGCAATTTGGTGCTGTACCACGTTGAATCGATCTGCTGGATCCTCCAATGCCGCAGACACATTACACAGACTTGGTACCACCAGATCACCCATGGCCAGATAATCCCGCAAGAAACGCGTCAGATCTTCTTCGTGTAAAAGGGAATAACGCACCTGCACCTGACTGTTGCGGAGGGTAATCTGATCATCAGGAAAGGCCACGCTCTCCGGATACTCCAGCAGCAGCCGGTCTTGCTCGCCAATAGAGACATTAATTGGAAACAGATAATAGCGCTCTCGAATCTGGGTAATTGCTTCCAACATATTAACCCGATCCTCTTCAGCCATAATGCCATTGGCCACCATACTGTTATAGAGACCAATATTGTTCACGATGACTTGTTCTGCCTGCTCTATCTCATCGACCTGGCCGTTCAAAAGATCCAGATCGCTTAGCGCATTAAACTCTTGCCGCTGCATATCGTTACGGAAAATTGACGCGCTTATATAGAGACTTATCGAGGCGACGATGACCACAGCCAACAATGACAATGGCCAACGCAACCACCGCACATCTTCACGCCAGTTTCTTCTACGCAGGGCCATTAGCTATCCAACCTCACGCTGATCGCGAACTCGGCATTCACCGCTTCATCATCTATCACTGTGCTGACTTCACCGTCCGGTCCCGATTCCACGGGCAGGCTTATGGGTGCTGCAGTCGCGCCATCGATACCATTAAGTGCCTGCAAGAAAACACTCAACTGGCGTTGTGAGTTGGCAATACTGCTGCCACCAGTAATAGTGCCGATAAGATCGAGGCTCGCCCGTGCCTCACCATCCAACAGTGTTTGAGTAAGCGAATCAGTGCCCTCCTCACCAGCTAACTGCCAGCGCAATTGGGTAATGGTCACTGTGGGAAAGCCTGCAACTACCGCGCTGACCTGTTGCATGAGGCCAATTGGATTTTGTAGCTGAGATGCCAACAACTGGTAATTGCCTACCGCCAATTCCATGGCTTCGGAAGGAATAGGCGTTTCAGGGAACTGCGCGGTCAATGCATCATATTGCAAACGAATCGGCGCAATTTCAGCCTGCAAGGCTGCGACTCTATTTCGTCGCTCAATCGCATCCAACAACAGTGGCAACGACACACCAGCACTTATCAGCAACGACGCCAAACTGGTGAAACCCACTATCCGGCGCACTTGAGTGAGATCGTAAAATCGTCTGACTGGTGGTGGTGCATAACGGTTCGACAATTGGCCAGTACGCACACCCCAGTCCAGGCATAGTAAAACCGCCGTCTTGTCGGCATCGTCACCATGATAGGACTCCAATGGCAGCAAGTCGGCCGGACGGTGATGGCGCACGACAAAGAACGTGCCGCGTTTGGCATACTCCACAAAGTCATCATCGCCCAATTGCGGCGTAATGATGTGCAGATCCAGGCTCTGATCGAAACTCAATAGACCTATGCGCTCCAGATAGTCTTTAGTCTGAATGCAGTTATCGATAATCTCGTCCGCAAGATCACCCGTCCCCGAAGTCTGCGTCAGACGACTGAACATCATCTTTTTATTGGTCACGAAAGTCTGGCGAATTCCGGTTTCTTCCCAATTAACGATGAGCGCCGGACGCTTGGAAAGCAGATTGTAGTATTCTGCCACCTTGCACAGTGCAAAAGCCGGGGTGGTAATTCCCTGCACAGGTATTTCTTCCTGCAACAAGACTCTTATCCAGGGCTCAATAATCTGATTCTTGGTCAATGCACTGAACAAGACCTTGTCGTTTTTACGACCGCTGGTCTCCCTGCCAACGATGCTGGAAGAGCGATATTCCAAACCACGGAAATGCTGCTCGGACTTTCGATTAAGAAAACCTGCTCTATCGTAGTAACTCACATGGGGCAAGGACTCCACCAGGAAGTCTTCCGCCACAGAATCGATTAACAGTGTGATCGGTGTGGCCGAACGCTCTGCCAGGTAGTGACGGAAATTGTCGTGCCCAAAATCTTCATCGGAAAACTTGGCATCATGCACCAGTTCACCTTTGTGCAGGACAAAAACAGACAGGCCCTCGGCATCGATGAGAGCGATTCGTTTGGAACGTTTTCTGCCTATTCTGCTGAGCACTGTTTGCCTACATGTTCAGATTGCTAATGGAATCGTAAACCGGGCCCATGACAGACAACATCACCCAGCCCAGTATGCCGCCTAACACAACAGTCATGGTGGGCTGAATCAGGGCCTGGACCTTGTCGATGGAGTCCTTGATGTCGCGATCATAAAAATAGCTGACATTGAGCAGAGCTTCATCCAGCTGACCGGTAGTCTCCCCCACTCGAATCATTCGCACTACTAAGGGGGGAAACAGGCCCGTGTTTTGAAAGCTGATAGAAACACCCTGCCCCTCGGAAATATCTTCCCTGGCCTTGGACAAGGCATTGCGGATCGCGACGTTGCCCACGATACGTTCTGTAATTTCGATGCATTGCAGCACCGGGATACCGGCCTTGTACATCATGGCGAAGAAATTGGCGAAACGCGACAGGATGATTTTCTTGAGCACCGGTCCAATTTGCCAGGTACGCAATTTCAAAGAGTCAATCTGATAACGGATATCGTGACTGATAGACGCCAATATCCGAATGACTATGGTGAGTACAATGGGCACTACGGTAAATAAGTACCAATAGCTCACAAAGAAGTTTGACGTCGCAATCAATAAGCGCGTGTGGAATGGCAGTGTCGAACCAATACCTTCGATGAATGCGATAAGCTGAGGCACCAGGTACAACATCAAAAACCCAATCACAAACACGATAGCCAGACCAACGAAGGCCGGGAAGATCAACAGCTTCTTGGTTGTGGTAATTAATTCGTCTTGCCACTTAATCATACGATTCAAGGACAAGAACACATCAGGTAGCTGCCCACTCTCCTCACCGGCGGAGATCAGATTCACAAACATCTCATCAAACACAGCCGGGTGGGATGCCATAGCGTCGGAAAGTTTCTGCCCGTTCTCGATGTCCTCAATAATTTTGGCAATCACTGTGCGAAAAGCCGCTTGCTCAACACTGTCGCGCAGATCTACCAGACCATCGATGATAGAAACACCAGAACGCGTTAGCTGCTCCATGTGGAAACAGAAGTTAATGAGATCGATTCGACGAATATTGGTAGTCGAGAGAAACAGGCTTTGCTTATCTTGTACAAACTTCGCCCGCACCAGGTCCATACCCATGCGAGCCAGCTTGTTCTCCAGATCATTTTCGTTGGCCGCATCCAGCTTACCGGTTTGATAACGTCCGCGACTGTCAATCGATTTGTAGGCAAACAGAGCCATAGTACGCCTGTTAGAATAATTAGTTCGTTAGCGGCTCACGCGACTTGTGAGGTCAACAACGCGAGTAATTTCATCCAGACTGGTAGTACCCTCAATCACCCGGCGACAGGCATCGTCAGCCAGAGTCTTGAATCCCGTTGCTACCGCTGCCTTTAACAGTTCATGGGCAGAGGTCTTTTGTGAAATCAGTTTCTTCATGTAGTCATTAACACGAAGAATTTCAACAATGGCTGTACGCCCCTTATAGCCAGTGTGATCACAAACGGTGCAACCACGGGGTTTGTAAATTGAGATGTTCCCTACCGCGTCATCCAAGCCCAGGAGCTTTCTTTCCAGATCACCTATTTCCTGTGGTTCTTTACAATGGGTACACAATCGACGCAGCAGACGTTGCGCCACGATACCAATCAGGTTATCAGACAGTATATCCGGAAGCACACCCAGATCTGACAAGCGCGACATGGAACCCACTGCGGAGTTGGTGTGCAGGGTAGAGAACACCTGGTGGCCAGTCATGGACGCTCGAAACGCCATTTCCGCCGTGACATCATCTCGAATCTCCCCTACCAGAATCACGTCCGGATCCTGCCGCATCATGGAGCGGATACCCTCGGCGAATCCCATCTTCGCTGCTTCATTAATAGAGGTCTGTCGAATCATGGGCATGGGATATTCCACTGGATCTTCCATGGTCATGATGTTGATGGCTTCGGTATTGATGTGATTGAGCACCGAATACAGAGTTGTAGTCTTACCGCTACCGGTTGGGCCGGTTACCAGAATCACCCCTTCCGGTTTAGCTAACATCAGCTTCACCGTATGCAGATTCGAATCACTCATACCCAGTGATTCCAACGGCACGATGCCCTTGCGTCTGTCCAGCACACGCAAGACGACGTTCTCACCGTAGCTGGTTGGTTGTGATGCCACCCTGAAATCGATTTGCCGACCCATCAACGACATGGTGAGACGGCCATCTTGTGGTGCACGGGATTCTGCGATGTTCATGCCGCTGATTACTTTCAAGCGCACGACCATCGCAGGCCAATAACTTTCATGCAGCGAACGCACCTGGCGCAGCACGCCATCGATGCGGTAGCGAATTCTAAGAAAGCCTTCTTCAGGCTCGAAGTGAATATCTGATGCATCCCTTTGCACGGCGTCTGCCAGCAACGCATTAACCAGTCGCACCATAGGATGATTGTATTGATCACCATCGGCCTGAATAGCTTCAATGTCTACTTCTCCGGTTTCGATTTCCTGCAGGATGCC
>JAKSCP010000134.1 GCA_022360535.1 Pseudomonadales bacterium
GGGAATGTCCGGTGTACGCCTGGAGGCTAAAGTGCATCTGGTCACCTGTGCCATTAACGCTGTCCAGAACATTGAAAAGTGCATTAAGCGTTGCGGGTTGGAAACCGACGAGATCATTCTCGAACAACTGGCATCCAGCTACTCCGTTCTAACCGAAGATGAAAGGGAGTTAGGAGTGTGTTTGGTAGATATTGGTGGTGGAACCACTGACATTGCCATCTTCACCGAAGGCGCAATTCGCCATACTGGGGTAATACCAATAGCGGGTGATCAGGTCACCAACGATATTGCGATGGCCTTGCGTACACCAACTGAAAACGCTGAAGAGATTAAGATCAAATACGCCTGCGCCTTGACCCAGCTGGCCAGTGCAGGTGATGCGATAAAGGTGCCAAGTGTCGGAGATCGGCCGCCACGGGAGTTGTCACGGCAGTCATTGGCAGAAGTTGTGGAGCCTCGTTACGACGAGTTATTCACTCTTGTGCAGGCCGAGTTGCAACGTAGCGGTTTTGAGAACCTGCTGGCGGCGGGTGTTGTGCTAACGGGTGGAACCAGCAAGATGGAGGGTGTAGTGGAATTGGCTGAAGAGATATTCCATGCACCAGTCCGCATCGGTGCACCACATAACGTCAGTGGTTTGGCAGATATCGTTAAAAACCCGATTTATTCAACAGGTGTTGGCTTGTTGCTTTATGGATTGAAGCAACATCAGGAGAGAGATGGAATCGATCCGAAAAGAGAGCCGCAGATTCATTTAGTGGACAGAGTGAAAAATTGGTTTCAGGGAAATTTCTAATCATCAGTAACAGGTTAAAAGAGTTTCATAAAGCGAGGGGGCTATATGTTTGAATTAGTCGATAACATTGCACAAAACGCGGTGATTAAAGTCATCGGCGTTGGTGGCGGCGGGGGTAATGCTGTCCACCATATGATTACCAATCAAGTGGATGGTGTGGAGTTTATCTGTGCCAATACTGACGCGCAGGCTTTGAATAATCTTCGCGCAAAAACAGTTCTGCAAATGGGTAGCAATATAACCAAGGGACTTGGTGCTGGTGCCAACCCGGAAATAGGCAGACAAGCTGCATTGGAAGATAAAGATCAGATCGCTGATATCCTGGGCGGTGCTGACATGGTGTTTATTACTGCCGGTATGGGTGGCGGCACTGGTACAGGTGCGGCCCCAATCGTAGCCGAAGTAGCGAGAGAGTTAGGGATTCTCACTGTTGCCGTAGTGACTCGACCGTTTCCCTTTGAAGGTAAGAAGCGTTCGACCATTGCAGAAGAAGGCATACAACAACTGTCAGACAATGTTGACTCGCTAATCACTATCCCCAATGAGAAATTACTGGATGTCTTGGGTAAAGATGCCTCGTTGCTGGAAGCCTTCAAAGCTGCAAACGATGTATTGCTCGGCGCAGTGAAGGGTATTGCCGATCTGATCATGCATCCTGGCATGATCAACGTGGATTTTGCTGATGTGAAGACAGTCATGTCGGAGATGGGTATGGCCATGATGGGAACAGGATTGGCCAGCGGGGAAGATCGGGCGCGGGAAGCTGCCGAATCAGCGATTCGTTCACCGCTACTGGAAGATGTCAATTTGCAGGGAGCACGTGGAATCCTGGTCAACATTACCGCTGGCGAAAATCTTTCCCTTGGTGAGTTCTCGGAAGTGGGCGACACGGTGGAAGAATTTGCTTCGGACGACGCGACCGTGGTGGTGGGCACAGTCATCGACCCAACTCTCAGCGAAGAGATGCGAGTTACGGTGGTTGCTACTGGATTGGGTGGTGAGCAAATGAAGCCCAAGAAAGTAGTGGATAACACAACTTCTGATACCGAGACTGACTATCGGCAGCTGGACAAACCAGCAGTTATGCGGAATCGACCAAGTGCCGACAGAGGTGCTGCGCTGGCCCAGGCAGTAGGAGCCGAGACGGATATGGACTATCTGGATATCCCGGCTTTTCTTCGTCGTCAGGCTGACTAGCCTTGCCAGAATTGCCGAGGTGCGAACTAACGCCCTCGGCAATGACCTGGGTGATTGGGTGATAATCCAGGCTTTAAATCCAGTCGTAGTTTAATCGACGGCCCCGGACTGAGGTCAGATCTCCATATCTTGCTTCTATATATAGGAGCAAGAATTGCTGAGATGGGAGCCGCGGAATCCCGGCCTGACCACTAGATATTGGGAAATTGGGCCATCTCTGGTACCATGCGTGCGGTTTTGGTCCCGGACCGGTCAAAAGTGAGAAGTAAGTAATCTCCGAATCCCCGGTCTGATGCTAGTATTGTGCGCCGTTTGCCGGCGAGACATCACTGATTTAGGGGCCGTGGGGAAGAAAAACTGCTAGAACCTTGAGTTCTAGACTACCGGGTCGACATATCCTCTATGTTCGGATTGTCGGGTGCGTCCGCTGGGAACCCAATGGGATCTTGGTGGTCTCATCTTCAAAGGCCCGCAGAAGACCTATGCTTAAACAAAGAACACTGAAGAATATCATTCGCGCCACAGGCGTGGGGTTACATACCGGTGAGAAAGTCTATCTGACCCTGCGTCCAGCTCCGGTCAATACCGGCATCGTTTTTACCCGCGTCGATCTTGATCCAGCGGTGCAGATTGAAGCCCGCGCCAGCAATGTCGGCGACACCACACTCTCTACCACCCTGGTCAAAAATGATGTGCGAATCAGCACCATCGAGCATCTCATGTCTGCTATGTCTGGCCTCGGTATCGACAATGCCTATGTCGATGTGAGTGCCCCGGAAGTACCGATCATGGATGGCAGCGCAGGTCCATTTGTCTTCCTTATTCAATCAGCAGGCATTGAAGAGCAGTCCGAACTGAAGAAATTCATCAAGATTAAACGCCCAATTCAGTTAGAGCAGGGCGATAAGTCGGTAAGCCTCGAGCCATTCGATGGATTCAAGGTGAGTTACACCTTGCTCTACGATCATCCGGTCTACAAGAAATACACGAAAAGCGCGACCATCGACTTTTCAAGCACGTCATTCGTAAAAGAAGTCAGTCGTGCCAGAACCTTCGGCTTCATGCACGAATTCGAGGAATTACGTAATCGAAATCTGGCGCTTGGCGCCAGCATGGACAACGCCATTGCGGTTGGCGATTACAAGGTGCTAAACGAGGACGGATTGCGTTATGAAGACGAGTTCGTTAAGCACAAAATCCTTGATTCTATTGGAGATTTATACCTTTTGGGCAATAGTCTGATCGGCGAGTTCAAGGGATATAAATCTGGACATGCTCTCAATAATGCTTTATTAAGAATGCTCGAAGTTAATGAAGACGCTTGGGAAATTGTCAGTTTCGACAACGATTCGAACGTTCCTATTTCCTACATGAAACCGGTGTTAGCGGCCTAGGCCGTTTCACTCTCCTAACTCGTTGATCTTTATAGATTTTTGTTAGGCGTTGAAGTTTCTATTTAAGCCCCCAAGTGTTGTAGTAACAGGGTAGCTGAGACACGCTTAACAATGAAAGTCATCCTCGTTGATCAACGCCATGGTCACACTCGGACCATCATTCTTAAAGGCTGGGTAAAGGGACTCCTGTCACTTTGCTTGCTTGGTGCGCCTGTTGCCCTTGGATACTTCGGCTATCAGCTAGCCATTTCCCAGAATTCCGAGATATTTACTGAGGAAACAGCCCAGAGCTGGGAGCGTCAAATCAAGGTGCAAGCGGAACAGCTTGCCGACATTAAGGAAGAGTCTGAGCAACAACTTGAAGCATTGACCTTACGCCTGGCAATGATGCAGGCTCGATTGGTACGCCTGGATGCAGTAGGGGAGCGCATAACCACCATTGCCAATTTGGATAATGGCGAGTTTGATTTCAGTCAGCCAGTGCCATTAGGGGGACCTGGCACTATGCAAGCCGACTCCTATTCCGGTGCTGAATTTATCTCTGCGGTTGATCAGCTCGAGAAGCAGCTGGAAGACCGGCAGCAACAATTAGAAATTTTAGAAAGTTTAATGGCTGAACGACAGATTCAGTCGGATGTCTTTATTGCCGGGCGACCTGTAGACCGCGGCTGGATTTCCTCCCGCTTTGGGCAGCGTCCCGATCCGTTCACAGGCAGGATGTCGTTTCATGCCGGCATCGACTTCACCACGGGTAAAGCCGGAGCTGATATTAATACTGTGGCTTCTGGTGTGGTCACCTGGTCCGGTCCCCGTTCCGGTTATGGCCTTATGGTGGAAGTGAACCACGGTAACGGATTCACAACCCGCTATGCCCACTCAGAAAAACTTCTGGTTGAAGTCGGTGATATCGTCAAGAAAGGTCAAACTATTGCACTGGTAGGGTCCACTGGTCGTTCGACCGGTCCCCATGTGCACTTTGAAGTTTATAAGAACGGCAGAGTCGTAGACCCAGCCGCCTATATCCACCGCACCGCCAGATAATCCTCTCCCCAGCAGATTTTCCTTGCCATCTATGCCAGCGGCCCTAGCCGTTCGTATAGCAGGCACTCGACTAACTATTTTTATCGGTTTTTAAGAACGTTATGAACATTCTTAGCAAGGTTTTTGGAAGTAGTAACTCCCGAAAATTAAAGAAAATGCAAAAAACTGTTGCTGTGATCAACGGTTTTGAAGAACAGCTACAGTCATTGTCTGATGAAGAACTCAAAGCGAAGACAGAGGAGTTCCGTGGCCGTCTGGATGCTGGTGAATCCATTGAACAGATTCTGCCCGAGGCATTCGCGGTAGTAAGAGAGGCCAGCGTTCGCACGCTGGGTCTACGACATTTCGATGTGCAGTTAATTGGCGGCATGGTGTTGCACCAAGGCAGTATCTCCGAAATGCGGACGGGGGAAGGAAAGACACTTGTGGCTACGCTACCTGCCTATCTGAACGCTCTTGGTGGTAAGGGCGTGCATATCGTCACGGTGAACGAGTATCTGGCCGAACGCGATGCCAACTGGATGGGGCCGATTTACAATTTTCTTGGATTGACTGTAGGAGTCATCAAATCAGGTCAAAACCCTGAAGAAAAGAAAGCAGCCTACGAAAGTTCGATTACCTACGGTACCAATAATGAATTCGGTTTCGACTATCTTCGAGACAATATGGCTTTTCGACTCGAAGACAAGATGCAACGGGAACTCCATTTCGCAATCGTCGATGAAGTGGATTCAATTCTGATCGATGAGGCGCGAACACCACTCATTATTTCCGGTGCGGCAGAAGACAGCTCTAAACTCTACACCGCAATAGACAAACTTATCCCCAAGCTCGAGCGTGGCGAGAAGCAGGAAGTGTCCAAAATGGAAATGATGGACAAGAATTTCGTCCGTGAAGAATCCGGACACTTCACAGTGGATGAGAAGAGTCGTTCGGTGGAACTCACCGAATCAGGCCATGAGTTCGTCGAAGACTTGCTGATTAGTAAGAAGCTGCTGAATGAAGGCGAGTCGTTGTATGCAGCAACTAATCTGTCTCTACTACATCATGTACATGCCGGCCTTAAAGCACATCACTTGTTCAACAGAGATGTGGAATACATCGTCCAGAACAAACGCATCGTGTTAATTGACGAACACACCGGGCGTACCATGGAAGGCCGCAGACTATCCGAAGGTCTTCATCAGGCATTGGAGGCCAAAGAAAATCTGGAAATCCAGTCAGAGAGTCAGACTATGGCTTCCACGACTTTCCAGAATTACTTCCGGCTCTATGACAAGCTCGCTGGCATGACTGGTACCGCTGATACTGAAGCATTCGAGTTTAGTCAGATCTATGGTTTGGATGTTGTGGTAATACCCACCAATCAGCCAATGGTCCGAGATGATGCTAACGATCTTATCTACTTATCCATGGAAGAGAAGTTCGAGGCGATCCTGAAAGATATTGTGGAGATTCGCGAAAGTGGAGCACCGGTATTGGTCGGTACTGCGTCGATTGATACCTCTGAAATCCTCTCCAAGTATCTTAACGAAAAGAAAATTGCGCACGAGGTTCTGAACGCGAAATTTCACGCCAAAGAAGCAGAGATCATTGCCCAAGCCGGGCGACCGGGTGCCGTGACTATCGCTACCAATATGGCAGGCCGGGGTACAGATATCGTGCTTGGAGGCAAATGGGAGTCGGAAGTGGCTGCGCTTGATAATCCCAGTCCTGAGCAGGTTGAAAAAATTAAGGCGGATTGGCAGAAGCGCCACGATCAAGTGATCGCGGCTGGTGGTCTGCACATCATCGGTACCGAACGACACGAATCCCGTCGTATCGATAACCAGCTTCGGGGCCGTTCCGGACGCCAGGGGGACCCGGGTTATTCTCGATTCTATCTTTCTATGGAAGATAACCTGATGCGGATTTTCGCCAGCGAAGGGGTGAAAAATTTCATGCGACGTCTGGGGATGGAGCGTGGTGAAGCCATTGAACACGGCATGGTCACCCGTTCTATTGAAAAGGCGCAGAAGAAAGTGGAAGGGCGCAACTTCGATGTTCGAAAGCAGCTTCTGGAATATGACAATGTGGCCAATGACCAGCGCACCATTATCTATCGTCAACGCAATGAACTGATGGCCAGTGATGACATATCCGATCTATTGAAGGACATGCGTGCTGAAGTGGTGTCACAGTCGGTAGATGATTTTATTCCTCCACAAAGTGTCCCCGAACAATGGGACATCGAAGGATTGGAGAATGCTCTTGCGACTGAGTTCAATACCAAACAACCAATTCAGCAATGGTTGGACGAAGACGACCAGCTGTATGAAGAACAGCTCAAGGAAAGGCTGACCACAATCCTCGAACAGGAATACGATGAGAAAAGTGCGACAGTCGGAGACAACATGAGACTGTTCGAAAAACAGATCACTCTGCAAATCCTGGACGGGCTTTGGAAAGAGCATTTAGCGACGATGGATCATCTGCGCCAGGGAATATTCTTGCGCAGCTACGGTGGGAAAAACCCGCGTCAGGAATACAAGCGTGAGGCATTCGCACTATTCACGGAGCTGCTGGACAATCTTCAGCGAGAGTCTATTAAGGTTCTCAGCCATGTCCAGATCAGGCAGGAAGACGCTATCGACAGCATCGAACGTAAGCGACAGGAAGAGCAGGCGCGGGAGCGCATGAGTTATCAGCACCAGGAAGTTTCCGCATTGTCTGCTGAGGAAGCACAAGCTGCCAGTGCTGGGAGCGGAGGTGCTGAAGCTGCGGCTTCGCAACAGGAACGACAGACGCCATTTGTGCGAACCGTGCCAAAAGTAGGTCGTAACGAACCTTGCCCCTGTGGTTCCGGAAAGAAATACAAAGCCTGCTGCGGCAAGATAGGATAAGCGGTCGTGGCAGTTGGCACCGATGGTGCAACTAAGGAGATGTTCACCGTTGGCGGTGTTCGTCTCTCCGCCGTCGAGAGCGGGATTCGATATGCTGATCGGCTGGATTGCGTGCTTGTAGAGCTGGCTGAGAATTCCGTCGTAAGTGGTGTATTCACAAAAAATGCATTCTGTGCAGCGCCCGTATCCATAGCCAAGCGGAATCTGCGGGCCGCAGCTTGTCGCTACTTTCTTATCAATACTGGAAATGCCAACGCGGGTACCGGTGAAGCTGGGATGCTGGATGCAGAAAGCTGTTGCGATAAGTTTGCGGCGGTAGCCGGTGTGGATTCTTCACAAGTCCTGCCATTCTCGACGGGTGTTATAGGTGAACGTTTACCCGTGGAGAGGCTCGTCAGCGCCATGCCGGCGCTTTACAAGGGTTTGGACTCTGCAGCCTGGTTGGCGGCCGCAACTGGCATCTTGACCACGGATACCCGCCCCAAAATGGCGAGCAAACGGATTGAAATTGCCGGGAAAGCCGTAAGCATTAGCGGAATAGCCAAAGGTTCCGGCATGATAAAGCCTGACATGGCCACCATGTTA
>JAKSCP010000020.1 GCA_022360535.1 Pseudomonadales bacterium
CCAGCGGGATAACCGTGAATGACCGGGGGGTCTTCGTCGATGCAACGGGTGCAGATGCAGACATCGATTCGATTTCCCTCTCCGGTCTCGCCAATGTGGATCTGGGTGAACCGATGCAGGTACCGCTGATTGCGGTGACCGACGGCAGTGTGTTCGCAGAAGACGGGCTCTACTATGTCACTGCAGTAAACCCGGTTTCATTCCTGGTGGACAATGCCAGTGATACTGGTCTGAGTCTGAATGTGTCGTCTACTGATCCAACCCTGGGCAGCGCATATATCACTTACGAGGATGGTGAAGGGGGCAAACGCCGACAGGAGCTGGTGCGTTGGCCGCGATACTGGAACATCCTACAAAGCACACTGGAGCAGACAGAGGGTGTCACCCGTGCCCGCATAGATCCCACGGGACTAATTACCGTCACCACTAACGACAGAGAAATAAAAGCGGTAGCGGATTATCTGGTACAGGGCTCTGATACCGAAATCGGTGTACTGGAAGCTGAAGAAGGTGTCTCCTTTATCCCTGTCGGTGATCAGAATGGTGATGGCATCATGGACTATACATTGCTGTGGCCCAATGGTGACCGGCAAACCCTGCTGATACTCTCAGAGTAACAACGCCCGGCTTGCTAGGTGATTGTGCTGAGCAACCGGTCCAATTGGTCGGCGAAGTTCTTTCGATCATTGTGATTCAACGGTGGCGGACCTCCGGTCCGCTCGCCGCTGGAGCGCATAGTATCCATGAAATCCCGCATATTGAGTTTGACGCCAATGGTGTTCTTGCTAAACATCTCGCCTCTTGGGCTTAGCGCATGACCATTCTTTTCCAAAACCTCGGCGGCCAAGGGGATATCGGCGGTGATGACCAGGTCACCGGCCTGCAGTCGCTGCACGATTTCATCGTCTGCCTTATCAAACCCCGACTGTACTTGCAGTGAACTAATTACTTTTGAGGGCGGGGTGCGCAGCGGCTGATTCGCCACCAGTGTCAGCAAGATCTGTTTGCGTTCTGCTGCGCGAAACAATATGTCTTTGATTACTGATGGACAGGCATCAGCATCAACCCAGATTTTCATTTGCATATTTAACTCAATTTTTATGGCGACCTATTATCGACTAACGGTGCAAAAAATGGGATGAATTTTTCCTGAAAATTGTTGTGCTATAATGGACTTTGTTTCGTGACCAAACATTCTTAAATTTCTTTTAAGAATTTCACACAAACCCCGAAATAAGTGTTACGCTTGCGCGCCTTCGCAGGGGCACCATCCGGGTTCCAAGTAGTCCGTAGCTGATCTCTTTCAGTTGCTATTGGTTTTAGCTGTCGACAATTGCCCTCCGATTCCTGTCTCACCACGTGGAGTTGTTCTATGAAAGATCTGACCCAGGGTTCCATCACAAAAAACATTATCGCCATGGCCGTGCCCATAGCAGCGGGCATGATCTTTCAAACGTTGTATCTATTGGTTGATTTGTATTTTGTGTCCGCGCTGGGTGAGCAATCTATGGCCGGTGTGGGTACGGCAGGCACCTTGCTTTTCATGATCATGGCGCTGACCCAGGTGTTGGGTGTCAGTACTGTGGCATTGATTTCACAGGCAGTGGGCAAGAAAGAACAAGAAGAGGCTAATTTCGTCTTTAACCAGTCGATTGTAATTTCGTTTCTCGCAGGGCTGATTGTGTTACTTGGCGGCTATATGTTCGCCGCTGCCTATATTTCCTCAATAACTCAGGACAATCAGGCTCTGAACGAGGGCGTGATCTTTCTGCACTGGTTTCTTCCAGGCATGGCGTTGCAATTTCCCATGGTAGCTATGGCGTCGGCGTTGCGTGCGACTGGTATCGTGCAACCGGCTATGTTTGTTCAGGTGTTTACCGTGGTGTTAAACACGATACTTGCGCCAATCCTGATAGCAGGCTGGGGGCCGGGACCCGCTCTTGGTGTGTTGGGAGCAGGGCTCGCCAGCACCATCTCCATCATTGCAGGGGTGGGCTTACTGGTTTTGTATTTCTTTAAACTGGAGAAATACGTGGCATTCAACATCGCACAATGGCGACCTGACCTCAAACTCTGGTGGAAGATGTTGGACATCGGTTTGCCAGCGGGCGGTGAGATGCTTCTGATGTTCGTGTATTTCTCTGCCGTGTACTGGTTGATACAGGATTTTGGTGCAACCGCGCAGGCGGGATTTAGTATCGGTGGTCGTGTCATGCAGTCAATCTTTCTGCCCACCATGGCCATCGCTTTCGCTGTGGGACCCATTGTTGGCCAGAACTTTGGCGCAGGTGACTACGCCCGCGTTAAACAGACCTGTTACCAGGGCATGTTGTTGTGTTCTGGCGTCATGGCAGTAACGACGCTGCTGATTCAATGGCAGCCGGAGGTGTTAATCGCCTTCTTCACTAATGATGCTGAGGCTCTGGCTGTCGGTGCCGTGTTCCTGCAGCTCATCTCACTGAACTTCGTAGCACAGGGAATAGTCTTTACTGCTTCCGGTGTCTTTCAGGGTTTAGGCAATACACGTCCGGCACTATTGAGTTCATTAGTGCGTATTGGGGTGTTTGTTCCATTGGCGCTGTTGGTCCGTTACCAGCCGGACTTCGCTATCAACCAGGTCTGGTATGTATCGATTCTTTCGGTGACTATTCAGGCAGTAACGAGTTTTGTATTGGTGCGACGGGAGTTCAAACTGAAGCTCGCCGATGAAGAGTCGGTTGTTGTGGATACCTGAGACTAAACTACCCGGCCATCTTCGAGGCTGACTGTCTTGTGCCCTCGCTCGGCGAACCGGGAATCATGGGTCACCATACAGATAGTGTTTCCCTCTGCATTCAGGTCGTCGAGTAATTTCATGATGGCGTCGCCATTTTTGGAATCCAGATTCCCGGTAGGCTCGTCCGCGAGTAGCACTGACGGTTCAATCACCAGGCCCCGGGCAACCGCAACCCGTTGCTGTTGCCCGCCGGATAGCTGGGCGGGGAAGTGCCCGGCGCGTTCAACCATATCGACTTTTTCCAGCATCGCCATTGCACGTTCCTTGCGTTCGTTGCGACTCATCCCGGGGCGATAGGTCAGTGGCAGGGTAACGTTTTCCAGCACCGTCAGGTCGCCGATCAGGTTGAATGCCTGAAAGATAAAACCAATTTCACGGTTTCGCAGCTCAGCCCGTTGGTAAACATCCAACTCCTGAATTTCATGACCATTAAGGTAATACTTGCCACTGGTGGGAACCTCCAGCAAACCCAGCATTGATAACAATGTCGACTTGCCACAACCGGATGGGCCGGAGATTGCCACATAATCACCCTCGAAAATTGCAAGATCCACACTATCGACGGCTACCGTCTCGGTGACATTGGTGTCAAAAGATTTGCTGATATTTTCCAGTCGAATTAAAGCTTGTGCGTTCATAGTTC
>JAKSCP010000074.1 GCA_022360535.1 Pseudomonadales bacterium
ACAAGCCAACTAGGACGAGTCGACTCTCCGAATTAGCGCGTTAATGCGCTAATTAATGCACTAAGAAGCGTTCGATACTTTCCACCGTTTCTTGCTTGCGGGTCAGCATGAATAAGTGCCCGCAATCGAAAGATTCAAGCGTGGCGTTGGGAATGCGGTCGGCCATGATCTTGGCATTCACCAATGGAATGATCGGATCGTCTTCCCCCGCCATCACCAGAGTTTCCTGTTGCAATTGGTGTATCCAGAAGGCACTTGTCCAACCTGACATGGCCGAGAGCTGCTGAATGTAGCCGAAGGGATTTGGCGGGGTCATCTTGGCGGAGTGGCTGCTGGCCAATCTGGCGTCACTGCGAAAATCTCCACCGTAAATGGTTGGCGCAATGCGCTTAAAATAGGAAGAGCTCATATAACGTAAAGGTGATGCCATATGCATCAGCACTTCCAGACTCGGCGGCACCATCAGCTGACCGGTGGAAGTGGCGGCAAGAATGAGCTTACCCATACGATGTTCATGATGGCGTGCGAAATGCTGCGCAACCCCGCCACCCCAGGACACACCCATCACGTTTACCGTATCGATGCCAAGCTTATCGATCAGATTTACACCGAGCCAAGCATAGTCTGACATACCAAAGCCAACGAAGGTCAAGGGCGAGCCGCCAGTGCCGGGCATATCGAAAGCGATAACAGGCATCTGCAGTTCCCTCACTACTGGTTCAAGTAGTTCGATGCTGGCACCTATGCCATTAAATATAAGAAGCGGGGTTCCTTCGTGATCGTCCAGGGAATGAATAATACGGAGGTCAAAGCGACCGACATGATCGGAGTAAATTTGCATAGATTATTGGGTGACTCAGTTAGTTAATTTTATATTTATGCTCTCTAGAGTTATCTATTCATAAACATAGGTTCCCGGTGCGGCAGTTTCAACTTTAAATTTCTTATTGCCGAGTTTAGCTGGCGCATCAATTTCTCCATTCGCCCGGTCTGCCAACCATTCAGACCAAAACGGCCACCAGGATCCTGCGTGTTCTTCAGCGCCCTTTACCCACTCTTCTGCCGAGACAGAGACATCATCATTTAAATAGTAAGAGCGCTTCGATGATGTCGGTGGATTCAGCAGGCTTTGAATATGACCAGCCGTTGAGAGTAAATACGTTGTATCACCACCAAACAGTTTGGTTGATCGGTAACAGGCCTGCCACGGTGTAATGTGATCTGTGGTGCCACCTGTTATCAATACATCGCAGTCCACCTTAGATAAGTCTATCGGCACACCATGGATTTCCAATGAGCCCGGTTTGCCGAACGGATTACTGCGAAATATATCCAGGAAGTCACTATGCAACTTCGCCGGGAGCCGCGTGGTGTCGTTATTCCAGAACAGCACATCAAAGACTGGAGGTTTCTCCCCGTGCAGGTAATTGCTGACATGGTAATTCCAGATCAGGTCATTGGGTCGCATCCAGTTAAAGACTTTGGCCGTGTCCTGACCATCCAGTACCCCTTTGGATGCAGATTGCTTGCGGGCATTTTCAATAGTGTCATCGTTAGCAAACAAACCAATGACTGAATCATCACCTTCGGATTCCAATACATTTACCATCAAAGTCATGGACTGCACGCGATTCAATGTGCCTTTACCGGCAAAGTAACCCAGCGCCGTAGAAAGTGTGATTCCCCCCGCGCAAGCTCCCACACTATTGACTGCATCCTGGCCGGTAATCGCCAGACAGGCATCAATGGCCTGATCCAATGCTTCAACGTAGTCAGCCATACCCCACTCGCGATTCTCCGCAGTCGGATTACGCCAGGAAACAATAAAGACCTGAAAACCTTCCTTTAATAGGTAGCGCACAAAACTGTTGTTCTCAGATAGATCATATAGATAGAACTTGTTGATCTGCGGGGGCACGATAAACACGGGTCGCGCATTTACCTTTTCCGTAACAGGTTGATACTGAATAAGCTCGAGAACTGGCAGCTTGAATACGACCGACCCCTCGGTAGTAGCCAGATTCTCACCAACATTGAAGGCGCTCTTGTCGACCTGTGACGGCATACCGCCGTTGTCTTTGACATCGCCAACGAATTGCTTGAACCCATTGAGCAAACTCGTGCCACCGGATTCATAAGCCTTGCGTAATGCCGAGGGATTGCCCATCAAGAAGTTGGTGGGCGCCATGCTGTCCACATAAAGTTGCACGATGAAACGGGTACGTTCGCGATCGATATCCGCAACATCCAATGCATCGACCCACTCCAGCATGCGGTTTTCCCAGGCTAACCAGGTCTTCAGCATATTGGCGTAGATTGGATTTTCACTGAACGACTTGTCAGCGAAACGTCTATCTCGGGGAGCAGGCTTGAGGTCGGACTGATTCATGCCGATCTCGAAAAAGTCGCGCCAAAGTTTGGTAGTTTGTTCGATGAGGATCGCCGGTTGCAACATGCTCTGACGGATGGCTTCACGACCCGCCTTCTGCACATCGTCCATAGACAGGCCAACAACTGGATTGAGAGTCAGAATGTCGTCTTGGTTGTTTTTATTTTTCACCGTAACCCCCTTTTCTAAACCGTTGAGTGTAGTTACTCGTCTTTGTCTTCTTCCTTCTCGTCTTCTTCCTTTGCCTTGTCTGAAGACTTTCTGCTGCGTGACATGGAGGGCATCAAAGGATTCATCTCCAACATGCTGGCGATGAAATTGCGATGCATGTCCGCCATCACCATCCAGTTTTTCAAAAACATGGACCCCATGTCGGTCAGGTCATAGATGCGCCGAGCTGGACCATCTTTACTGGTATCCCAGGTGGACGATACCAAACCGGAGTCTTCCATTTGCCGCAGCATGCGATAGATCGATCCTTTGTTGTAGCTGCCAAGGCCAGCCTCTTCCAGGCGTTGGGCCAATTCGTAGCCATAAGCCGACCAGCCATTGAGCATGGCCAGCAGGTGAGCGGTCAGCATATCGCCACTGGGGGTAACTTTTGGGCCATCCTCAGCCTTGCCCTGCTTGTCGCCGGATTTGCCCTTGGCGCCGCCGGTTTTGCCTTTTTTCTCTTCTGTCATGGCTATTTAGTGTATAGGAATAAAATTAATTGACATATAGGTGCAAAATGCATATAAATAGCAACCAGGATTTAGGTACGTTGTGCTTATTCCTGCTTTTCAGCACCTAAGTACAACTTAATACACTGATTTTATTGGAGAAATTGGAAATGACCAAGACTACTGCCAAGAAAACTGAAGCGAAAGACACTGTAAAAGAGTCTGTAAAGGACACTGTTAAGAACACTATGGACAGCTATTTCGATGGCTTGGCCGACAGCTCTGAGAAATTCGCTGTAAGCGTGAGCAATGCCCGCGCTCGCAACACTCGCATCATGGACAAGTTCATCGAAACTGTGGAAAACGGCCAAAAAGACATGCTGGAGCTGAGCCGTGCTATCGCCGCTGCCCCAACTGATTACAAGGCTAACCTGCAGCTGGCCATGGAAACCATGAACCGTCGTCAGGAGTGTGCTCTTGAGTTCGGTAAGACTCTGTACCGCGAGCAGACTGAAATGACTAGCGAAGCGTCAGAGAGAGCCAAAGAATTGTTCGCGCCTTTCAAGGCTGCTGACTTCGACTGGACAGCACGTTACAAGCAAATGACTGCTTTCTGGGCCCAAAGCGCCAAGTAAGTCTATAGGAACCCCTGATCAATGAGTCTGAGGTTCCTAAGGAATACAATCTCTTCGCGTGGAATTTCGATACACTGAGGTTCCGCGCGTTGTTTTACTGGCAGTAGCAGTATTGCCGGTATATCAAACAGGCATCATAATTTCCTGAAAACAA
>JAKSCP010000018.1 GCA_022360535.1 Pseudomonadales bacterium
ACTGGGGAGGTGGGGACATCATAGGTGGCATTGTGTTGGGATCCCTGATTACCAACAGCCTCAACAATAATTACCGGGACTATAGAACCTACGATCCTGTGGAGCGCGTGGTGTACCGTTCTGCACCTACTATTTCGACCTCTCGCCGAATTATTACTACCGAACGCAGAGAACCGTCGCTGACTTCTGGTCGCAGATTGCTGAGAGATCTTGAAGGCCGTTGTTATGAGATAGCCCGCAACAGTGCGGGTGACGAAGTTCGAACGGAACTCGATCCCAGCGTCTGTAGTTACTGAGTAAGCAGTCACGCTCGTCAGTTCAAATCAAAGTGCTGCTTCGGTAGATTACCGCACCCATTCCTATGTACTTGTGGAAGGAACCAGATCGAATAGAATCCGGTCTAAACAAGCATCCTAATGTGAGATCAACAAGCGCAATGTCTCGACACACTTTACTGCTATTGCTGGTGGCTCTGGTTACCGCCTGCACCACCTCGCCGCTCAATCGCCGCCAGGTCGTATTCTATTCCGAGTCGGAGATGGCGCGACAAGGTGAGCAAGCCTATCGTGAAATGCAGAGCGAACTGCCGGTTACGCCAAACGCCAGCGAGATCACCTATGTGCAGTGCGTAGCTGACTACGTCATTGAAGCCCTGGATCCTAACCTGCGCAATGGAGTGAATTGGGAGGTGACGGTATTTGATGATCCACAAGCCAATGCCTTCGCATTGCCCGGTGGCAAGATTGGCGTCTACAACGGCTTGCTCAATGTCGCATTTAACCAACACCAACTGGCCGCAGTGATTGCCCATGAGGTCGGCCATGTTCTAGCCAACCACTCCAATGAGCGGGCGAGTCAATCTGCCTTGCGCAATGTTGGCATAACTGCCGCCAGAGTATTAGGTGCGTCAGATACAGCAATTGAAGCCGTGGACTACGGCGCCCGGCTTGGTCTGCTGCTCCCATTCAATCGAACCCAGGAAAGTGAAGCCGATTCCATTGGCATCATGCTGATGGCTGACGCCGGTTTCGATCCCGAACAAAGTGTCGCCTTGTGGGAGAACATGTCAGCAGAAGGCGGGCCAAGGCAGCCAGAGTTTTTGTCCACACATCCGTCGCCCGCCTCACGAATGGCCGATTTAAGAGCACGTATGGAGGCGGCACTGGTAGCAAGGGCCGATGCCCAGGCGAAAGGCATAAATCCGGATTGTGTGCCGGGAATAATCAACTAGTAAAAAATGCGTCCCTGCATTTTTCGCTGTCGCTTCTAATCGGCGTTAACGCGAGCAGTCTACTCTTTTTCGAACTTGGGCCATTCGATGTCGGCCTGTTCGATGTAGCCGTTCATGTCTTCCTTCCAACGGCGATTGATACGACGGCTGTAGTTTAAATACAGCTTACCTTCATGGATGGTCCACAGATCCGGCTCGGCACTGGCCGTGTCTCCGTTAGCCATGGCGTAGGCACAGTAACCTCCGTATTGTGGCGCATACTTCTCCGGATCAGCCAGGAACAGATCAAGATGCTGCTGTGAACTGAACTTCCACACGGCACCCATGTATTCAGTAGAGTATGCATTGGAGCCTTCGACTGGCATGCCCTCGGTGAAATAGGCCACCGTGTCGTAACCTCGCAAGGCCTCGTTGCTGAATAGTCCTGTGTAAATCGCATCGATAGCGGCGCTGGCGATACTTGCGGTTAGCAGTGACACAACAGCAGTAAGAGATAGCATCAGTTTTCTCATCGCTCTTCTCCTTACGCTGTAGCCGGACCAGACTTGCCCATCAGGGCCAGAATGTCAGCGCGGCGTAGATACATAATGGCAAGAGAGAATAGCCACACCAATACCGCCATCGCGAATAGTTGCCCGCCATCACGATCCCCTGCTTCATTGATTACGACGCTGACACCCAGTGGCGTAAACAGATGAAAAAAGATCGCACCTGAAATAACGGCGAAAGCAACCGCCGCCCCAAACGCCTGGGTTTTGCGGACAAGCAACAACAACGATGCAAACAATTCCACTGTACCAACTGTGTACCCACCATAAGCGGCAAAGCCTGCGGCAGCGAATTCGAGAAAGCCAATGCCCGCCATCCATTCACCAATAGTGCCGAAGATGTGTTGTGTTTCGAATGAGTTTGAGAATTTGAAAAACAGAGACTGCACAAAGACCACGGCGATAAAGAGCGCCATAACCCAGGGCAGGTAATGCATAAATTTTGTTCGATCCATTTGTGGACTCCTAACAAGCTGTCTACGCGAACAAGACCAGTATCCACGAGGATTATTTCAAGACAACAAAAATTGAAAACGGGGGTTTGGAAAATCTTTCAGATTGCCCGAAAAATTTACGGCCGGAGAAGTGACTGGAGCGCTAGACAAAAAGCTAGACAAAAAAATGGGGCTGCCCTGAATCTTAGCGACAACCCCATCCCTGCTTGAGAAGCTTCTGTACTCGCCGCCGGAGAATAGAGTGTTTGGGGCGACGAGCTAACTTGGGGTCTATGAAATCATGCCAATGGAGGTGGGTTTTTGACCTATGTCAACAGACTGAGAGGTCGGCACAATTATTCGAAAAGTAGCGGCTAACGGGGCTTTCATTGATTAATAAAGTATTTACTTTACTATATATTACCCAGCTTTCAGCCCACTGGGGTTAACGTAGATTTCTGATTTGTGTCACTGCTTGTTATTCACTATATATAGTGGTAATGTGGCTCTCGCAACACAGCATAGTGATCTAATGTCGTATTGCATCCGTCTGGGCGCCACCCCTCCACACCTCTTAATCAGCGCCCAGACCCTCCTTGAGATCCCCGCCTCTGTTTGGCTCGCGTGTCCAGGCAGTGGCGGGGCCCTCACTTTCGATTTACTCTGCTGACCCCGATTTCTCTGGCAAATGCTTCCTCCGGGCTAATGGCTTCGTCTGCCGCGCCCGATAGGACTATCATCGACGCAAAAGCCGACTACCCATCATGAGCGACGCCTCTTTACCCAGCGAATTGCCAAACGACAGCGCCCAGTCGACTGCTGTGGACTTGCGCCGCTGCAAGAACTGCAGTCAGCCTCTAGAGGCCGAGTTCTGCGGTTTCTGTGGGCAACAGGAAAAGGAAGTGCGTCGCCCGGTAATCTACTTCCTGCAGGAGCTGCTGCGGGTGGTATTCGAGCTGGATGGCCGTGCCTACAAGACCGTGTTCACCCTGCTAACCCGGCCGGGGTTTCTCACCAGGGAGTACTTTGCCGGTCGTCGTGTCAAATACACACCACCATTGCGGTTGTTTTTGGTGGTGAGCATAGGATTCTTCTTGATCGTCTCGATCGCGAACACGCTGCAATCTATGCAAATGGCAGTTGAGGAGGCTGCTGCGGTTGAGGCTGTAGTTGAGGAGTCAAACCAGGAGACCATCGAGGGCGATCCAGAAACGGAAATGACCGACGAGGAGTTTGAAGAAAGCTTTGGCGATGCCATCGATTTCATCGCCACAGTAGAAATGCCGTTTTTCTCGCCTGAAACAAACTCAGCCTTGCAGGTGGCCGTTTCAACTCAGTTGCGCACCAACTTGCGCGAGGCGGTGGCAGACCCCCGGGAGTTTTTCTCCGGCTCGCTGGAATACATTACCTTTTTTATCCTGCTGATGATGCCAATCCTGGCCCTGATTCAGCAGATATTCTGGATAATGAGTCGGCGTTTCTTCGTGGAACATCTGGTGCTATGCGTGCACAACCATACTTTCATTATCCTGATGATCTTCGTCTCCATGGTATTGGGCCTTATCGATGATCTGGCAGTTCCTGTGCTCAGCACAGTGGCTGACATAATGGGTGGTATTGCTGTGCTTTGGATAATGATTTACCTGTTTCTCAGCCTCAAACGCTATTTTGAAACCCACTGGTTTGTGACCCTGGTGTTGTTCTCCATGACCTCCCTGGCCTACACCGTGGTTCTAAGTATGGGCTTGCTGGGTTTCCTGTTATTACTGGTGCTGTTTGCCTGACTCGATACTCTGCAGATTTACTGGCACAAAAAAAGGAAGGCGATGCCTTCCTTTTTTGATGTTCCTCACTGAGTACTCAGCTGCGGTTTTCCAGTTGCACAGCCCTGGCCACTATAGAGTATTCCTTAATCTCACCGTGCAGCTCCACCGTGGATTTAGCGCCTGCATCTTGCGCGTAATGGGCCGCCTGCTCGCCACTCAATACGTGTTCGGTGAGCACGCCGTAGATCACAGAACGCTGCATGCTGGTCTCTATTGGAACAAAGAATCCGTAATCTTCGAAAGTCACTCTGGCATAGGTATCACCATCAACCAGGATCATCCAGCAGCCCTTGGCCTGACAAACTTCGGTCACCTCACCCTGAATCTTCACAAATTTTTCCGTACCTGATTCCATCTCAGCGATCGCCTGCTTCAAAGAGACTGGAGCCCCTGCTTCCGGCATTGCCGCGCCAAAGCTCTGATCTGCAGAAAAAGGTGCCCCTGCAAACGCAGTGCTACAAATTAAAAGAAAAGCGGCAATTCCACCAAAAACATTCTTCATCTGATTCTCCTGGCTACAAAATCTCAAAAATCCAAGCACGCCAAACCTGGCCCTAATCTACCACAATCCAATCCCGTTGAGACCTCAGCTATTTAAAGGACACCCATCTAAATTCCCAACCCAGCTCTATCTACCATTTAAAGGACACCCATCCAAATTCCCAACCAAGCCTGTCTACCAAATTGGGACCGACGCCTGATGTCAGATGCTGCCCGACAT
>JAKSCP010000019.1 GCA_022360535.1 Pseudomonadales bacterium
ACAGAATTTTCCTGTTGGCTCGTCTCGTCCTTGAGACTGATGCGAATGATCTCAGCAACTTCTTCGCTGCTGTAGCGGCGTTTGGCGGCGGTCGAGTTGCTGGGTGCAGAGTCTTCTTCGCTACTCACTTGGTCTGGCTCATGGTCATCGGCAGTCATGTCCATATCATCTCCTTTCGTGCTCAGGCTGTGAATGCCCTCTGTTAGGGGTGCAACTATCGAGCCAAACTCTGAATTTCTGGAGAATTCACCTGAGAGCCAGAGAATACCTGGGCTGTAGCGGGAACTGTAAATGCTGTGCTGGGTGCTGAGTGGCTGACAGAGCGAGCTGGCGGCCAGAAACACTAAGCTTTGGCGAGTTCTACCACCGATATGCCTTGCACCGAATTGAGACGAATCGGGCTGCTTCAGGGATCAGGTGAACTTTCGTTATCTTATTGAATTTACTGGAATTAGTGTGCTCTTCTGCCAATTCGACGGCCTCTCTGTCCCCGCTGTGTCATTGTCCTGTCACATTACCGCAATATGGACTTGCTACCCTAAACCGTTGCTTTTTGCGCTCCCACCTTTATCCAGACCGGAGTCAGGATCATGCTCTACCCACGCCTGTACAGGCTGGCATTTACTCTCTGCTGCGCTACTGCCATGACAGCAGCGGCGGCGGCTGAGCTGGAGAGCGCAATTCCTGAATACGAACCGGTACGAGGAATTTCCGGAAATCTGTCCAGTGTGGGGTCTGACACGCTTGCCAATCTGATGATCCTGTGGGGAGAGGAATTCAGCCGCTTCTATCCCAATGTCAATCTGCAAATTCAGGCGGCAGGTTCGTCCACTGCGCCGCCAGCCCTGACCGAAAGCACGGCCAATGTTGGCCCGGTGAGTCGGGAGCTGAAGGACAATGAAATTGATTCTTTCGAAACTCGCTATGGCTACCAACCAACTGCAGTTCCGGTCGCTATCGATGCATTGGCGGTATTTGTGCATCAGGACAATCCTTTGTCTGGACTCACCCTGGCACAACTGGATGCCATTTTTTCCTCCAATCGGCGCTGCGGCTTGACTGAACCTATAAGCAATTGGGGCGAGTTAGGATTGTCAAGGTCGTGGGAGCGGCGTCCGGTACAACTCTTTGGCCGCAATTCTGTTTCCGGAACCTATGGCTACTTTAAAGAAGAAGTGCTCTGTGGTGGAGATTTCAGGAACGAGGTGAATGAACAGCCAGGATCGGCATCAGTAGTGCAGTCGGTGGGCGCGTCCATCAATGCCATCGGTTATTCCGGAATCGGGTATCGCACTTCAAATGTGCGCGCGATACCCCTTTCCCGAGGTGACGGCGATGGCTTTGTCGAAGCTACAGCCGAAAATGCAATTTCAGGCAGCTACCCACTGGCACGTTTCCTCTATGTCTACATCAACAAGGAGCCCAATCGTCAGTTGCCGCCACTGGAAAGAGAATTTTTGAGTTTGATCCTTTCCCGTAACGGGCAGGCAGTAGTGCAAAGAGATGGTTATATTCCTCTACCAGCGCGAGTTATCGAAATAGCACGTCAGGATCTCGGTATTTAACGCGCTTGCTATCGGAGTTGAGTAACTTCACGAGTAAACCGGGGTAATTCGCACAGCGCTTAAGCAAGGTGCGCTGCATTTATTTCATAACAATAATCATATGTCAGATATACGACTAGAGCAGAGTGGCGAAAATACAGTAGAAGAAAACCGAACTGCCACTCTACGAAATACCGGCAAGCTGAGTTCCCGTCGTCGCTTGCGCTATCTGCTGGATCGCGCCGCTCAGAGTATTATTTCACTGGGCGGTATTGGCGTAATGGTGACGCTGCTATTGCTGTTTGTGTTCCTGTTTTCTGAAGTAGCTCCGTTGTTTCGATCTGCAACAATTGAGAGTGCCGGCGAGTTCGTTCTGGACGACGCCGCGGGCAGACAGACTCTGCATCTGGCCATGGAGGAACAGACAGAAATTGGCTTTCAGTTATTTGACGATGGCAGCGTCATCTTTTTCGGGTTACCCGATGGCGCTGTGCTAAGCCGCGAGTCGCTGGCACTTCCTCGGTCCGCCCTCATTACTGAATTTGCAACTGCAGAAGAAGAGAGTGGGTTCTTCGCCGTAGGCTTGAGCACTGGTTCGATCGTAGTGGCAGCCCATGATTATGAAACTGACTTTGTGGGAGCAGATAATACGAGAACCATCACCCCCTTTCTGACTTACCCATTAGGAAATCTGCCGCCGGAGATTTTTGGCGGGAGTGCGATTACGCAATTAGCTCTTTCCAGTCAGGAAAGTTCAATTGTATTGGCCGCCATCAATGATCAGAATCGATTGAGTCTCTTGCGCGGATCAAGACAGCGAAGCTTGATCAGTTCCATCGATCCGGACGCAAGCGCTGAATTTGAGATAGAAACCCTTACCTTCCCGAGAATATTGCCTGCCACTGAGAAACTATTCATCGACGGCGATCAGCGCCGAATCATTTTGCTGCATCCTGAAAACAGGATATCGGTTGTCGATATTGCTGCTGCATTCCTGGGCAGTGCTGCCATTACGGAATTTGAGCTGGATGAATCTGAAGGGACACCGGATATTGCCAAGTTATTGCTGGGAGGCTTGTCATTGCTGACAACCGACTCAGAAGGAGGCATCCATCAGTACTTCTTTGCCTCTCAAAGTTAATCGGTCAACACCCAAAAAGCACTAAGTGAAAACACGTAATTTGGAGGGGAGGGTTAAAGGTTCTGGGTTACAGGTTTTGGGTTTTGGAATTTGGAATTTGGAATTTGGAAGTTATAGGTTGCAGGCTAAAGATTGAAGGTTTCAGGTTAGAGTCTTCTATCTTTTGTCCTAAGTCTTATGTCCCACCGTCCTA
>JAKSCP010000017.1 GCA_022360535.1 Pseudomonadales bacterium
CCAATGGTGGCCGCTACGATCAGGGCATGTTCCTGGACAGCTACATCCAATTGATGACCGCTGACCCAGCACAACATCCCGACACCTATGCCGAGTCCTATCATCGCGGATTCTTTGCCAACCTGCAGGCTGGCAAGCCAGCTAATCTGTGCGGAGCAGTTACTCATGACACGGCGTCAATTGGGGGACTGGTGACAATAGCACCAATCGTTTTTTCGGAACGCCTGCTCGGCACGTCATTGAGCGATGTTCAGTCACTATGTGTTGCCCATCTATCCCTTACCCATCCCGATCAACACCTGGCCAAGGTATGTAAAGACTACGTGGCACTACTCGATGAGTTACTGTTTCGCGAAGACCAACCAGCAGCAACAATCATTAGCGCCTGGAGTAAACGCAGTATCGGCATTCAGTTGTCGGAGGTAATGGAAAAAATTCACAGCGACAACGATGTAGTCGGCAATCTCTTTTCCTCAGCCTGTTATATCTCTGACTCCTGGCCCAGCGTGCTGTACCTGGCCTATAAGTATGTTGGGTCAATCGAGGCTGGATTGTTGTCCAACACCAATTTGGGTGGAGACAATGTGCACCGGGGCGCCGTGTTGGGCGTACTGTTGGGGCTGGCAGAGGGTGGAACTTCTGCAAGCTTGTTCAGTCAATTAGCTGACGCAGACACCATCGAACAGGAAATCTCCTCGCTCCTGCTCCAAGCCTGACTTTTAACACATCCGCTCAGGCTGCTGCCTGCCTCACAGCCCTTTATTCTTGGGCTGCGCTGATTTACCCTTGCAGCATCGTTTTCATGGCAGAGCGAATGCTGCCCTCAGGAATGTGATATGCCCAAACTCAAAATCGCGATTTCCCTCATTGCCGCCAGCACTTTATCGCTGGGCATCGGTTCTGCGTCCGCGCAGGAAGACTATACGGCACCCCTAACTGAGTGGGGAGTGCCTGACGTACAGGGCATTTGGAACTACGAAACACGCACTGGATTGGAGCGCCCCGACGAGTACGAAGGCGAGCTGGAGATCGATGAAGCTACCATGCTGGAAACGATGGTCTCTACGCCCGATTACATCGCATTTCTGGAAGCCACTGGCGCTGAGAGACCAGGGCCTCACAACGTGGGAGGCTACAATGGATTCTGGATCAGTCCGGGGTTGTCGTTGGCTAACATGAACGGCATGTATCGCACCTCCCTCATTGTCGAACCTGATGATGGCAAGATTCCCTGGCGTGAAGGTGGGCAAGAGCAGCGACAACAGCAGCAGTCTGAATTGGAGATCATGGGCTTCGCCGAAAGTGATGGCCCGGAAGGACGTACTCTTTCTGATCGGTGTCTGAAGAGCTTTGCCTCTACTGCGCCGTTCATGAGCAGCCTTTACAACAACACCATGCAAATCGTGCAGTCACCGACCCATGTGATGTTGCTCGCAGAAATGGCTCATGATGCGCGCATTGTGAAAATCGATCAGCAGCACAAAGACCTGCCCTACAATAAATGGCTCGGCGACTCCGTTGGTTATTATGAAGGCAATGAACTAGTGGTTGTCACTCGCAATTTCAACGACTGGCAGGTGGCAAAAGAACGCCTGGCTTCACCCGGCATGACACTGACCGAACGCTTCTACCGTGTGGCCGACGATAAAATCCATTACTCCTTCACCATCGACGATCCTGATCTTTATACTCAGGCGTGGACCAGTGAGATGCCCATGTATACCGCCGAAGGGCTTTATGAATATGCCTGCCACGAAGGCAACTATGCTATGCCAGCGATCTTGGCTGGCGCACGACGTTTGGAAGTGGACGAAGAAGTGAACGGGTCCGATTGATAGTCAATTGATCAAGACTCGATTTTGGACGTGCCAGCAAGGCAACTAAGATAAAAATAATACAGGGAAGTAACGGTAGTGAGTAGTCGTTTAGCTGCGTTCAAGCACGCGGAAGATCGTTGGCCAGTTTTCATCATATTGTCTCTTAGCGTGCTGGATTTCGCGCTGTACTTCTGGCTCGATAACCCTTATCTGTTAGGCCTGTATTTCTATTTGATGATTATTCCTAAATCTCAGATATGCGCCTGGAACCATCATCATCAACACGCACCAACCTTTCGACAGACCTGGCTTAACCGTCTACTGGAATTTTTCTACGCACTGCACACAGGAGTGACAACGAATCTCTGGGTGCTACATCACGTCTATGGTCACCACCTGAATTATCTTGATCAGAGCAAAGACGAAAGCCGGTGGAGGAGAAAGGATGGTAGCCAGATGGGCGAGCTGGAATACAGTCTTCTCACCACACTAACTGCCTACCCAAGAGGTTATCAGGTAGGCAAGAAACATCCGACCGAACAAAGAGACTTCCTGCTCTTCACCGCTCTCACATTCGCCATAGTGATTAGTCTGGTGCTCATCAAGCCGGTAGCCGGCCTACTGCTGTTTGTGTTCCCCATGATCATGGGCTTGTTCATGACCGCCTGGGCGACCTACGAACATCACGCGGGCCTGAACACCAGCGATCAATACGAAGCGTCTTTCAACAACCTGAATCGTTGGTATAACTTATTCACCGGAAACCTTGGCTACCATACAGCCCATCACTACAATGGCGGCTTGCACTGGTCGAAGCTACCAAAGGTACACGAGCGCATCGCCCACAAGATTCCACCGGAACTCATTCGCCATACCTGGGTCTGATCAACTAAAATAGCCAGCTGACTGAAAAACGAGTTGAGACTATGAGATTCATAATCACAAACCGTTGGCACCTGCTCGCTGCTCTTGCATTGACAATTGCTGGCTTAAACACAGCGGCCGCACAATCATCCATAGAACTCGAAAACTCATCCTGGCAACTGGTGGCAATCCATGCGGCCAATGACACTGTTTTCGTCCCGGAAGTACCTCAGAACCATTTGCTTCGATTCCGAATGGATAACCGTCTGCAGATAGAAGCCGATTGCAATCAGGCTGGCGCCACCTACAACCAGGACGGCAACGGCCTGAAAATTACAGATCTGGTGACCACTCGAAAACTCTGCGTAGCCCCTTCCCTGTTTAACCGTTACATTCTTAATATCATGCGTACAGTCGGAATGCGCGTAGAGGGCGAGAATCTGATTATCCAGACTGACATTGCCAGTGACTGGATGGAGTTTGAGCCTTATGTATTTGTACCAGGCGTCTCGAATTAAGGTGCTTCTCTGAGCAACACATCCAGCGCCGACGCCAACTCCTTCATGGAGTAAGGTTTGGTTATCAGAGGTGCATCAAGTTCCATTCCCGATCTGTCTGCGATAACACCGGACGGAAATCCAGACATATAAAGCACCTTGATACCCGGCACTTCTTCCCGCGCCTGTTTGGCGAGTTTCACTCCGTTAATACCGCCCGGCATCACGATGTCAGTGAACAATAAATTGGTATCCGGATTGTTGCGCAATGCGCGCATTCCTTCTTTGCCGTTGGCTGCGCTGATTACATCGAAACCCATGTCTTCCATGAAGGTGGAAGTGACCTCCAGTAACTCTGGCTCGTCGTCAACCACCAGGACTTTTTCCGCATTGTTGCCTGAAAGCACACTTTCGATCTGCGTGGATTCAGTGGGGGATGCAGCCTCTACCTCTTCGCAAACTGGCAATAGAATATCCAGCTTGGTGCCTTTGCCTGGTTCGCTGAAGATCTGAATACTGCCGCCGGACTGTTTCACGAAACCGTAACTCATCGCCAGACCAAGACCTGTGCCCTTGCCTCTTTCCTTCGTGGTAAAGAATGGCTCAAACACGCGCTGCAGAACTTCTTCCGGCATGCCCTCCCCTTCGTCGGTGAAAGAGATCAGCACATAGGTACCGGGAGACACATCATCTTGCTTCACAAACGGATTGCTTTCGGTGAGGTGCACGATGTCAGTGCAAATCTTGAACTCACCACCACTTGGCATGGCATCGCGGGAGTTGATTGCCAGGTTGAGTATGACATTCTCCAAACCTGACTTATCGATCAACACCGGCGGCATGTTTTCTCGAATCGAATAGCGAATCTCAATATCTGGCCCCAGAGTTCGCGGCAAGATATCCGACATCTCTTCGATGATGCGATTAATGTTGGTGGCCTTGGGTTGCAAAGGTTGTCGACGTGCTACTGCTAACATACGCTTGGTTAAATCGGCACCGCTTTCACTGGCCTTGCGAATGGTTTCCAGTCTTTTACGTAACGGACTGTCTTCTTCCAGCTTTCTGCTAGCCAAATCCACGTTACCCATAATGACGCCAAGTAAATTATTGAAGTCATGGGCCATACCACCTGTCAGTTTTCCGATCGCATCCATCTTCTGGGTTTGTCGTACCATCGATTCCAGTTTGAGTCGATCACTTACATCACGCACCAGACAAGTCAGCGCTACATCCTCTTCGGTGCGGCTAGTGGAAATCGCTACCTCGACTGGTTTCTCTATGCCTTCACTATCCTTTATAGAGGTGGAGAACAGGTTCTTCTCAATGGGGCCGCCATCATTGCCCCGAACTTTTCGTTCCAGATGTTTGAGGTCGATGGTTGGAATCACCTCTTCCAGCGTGCGACGCAGCAGCTCCTTACGACTCAGACCGAGCAGTATCTCTGCCTGCTTGTTCACCAACAGAATTTTGCCGCCAGAATTGGAAATCAGTACTGCATCGGGGGCCGATTCCACCAGCGTGCGGAATTGCTTTTCGCTTTCTCTTAACGCCTTACGAGCACGAACCTGATCGGTACGATCATTGGCAATACCGGCAACTGCAATCACGTCGCCCTTCTCGTCGAACAATGGAAAACGCAGAATTGAGTAGTAGGACTTGCCCTCACCGTTGGGCCAGACCCCTTCAAATTCCATTGCCAGCTTATACTCTACGACCTGTCGATCCTGATCGGCCATAGCATCTGCATTCACCGAGCCGAATAACTCCTCGTGCTTTACGCAGTCGACAGGGGTGTCTTCAGTGTTAGTGAACTTGCGGAACGCTTGATTGATCGCCAGATATTCGCCTTGCAAGTCCTTCACCCACATCATGGCCGGATTACGCTCAAAGAACCCTTCCACTAATAGCAGCTTCTGACTCAGCTCACTTTCTTTATTCTGCAGTCCAGTCAGAATGTTTGTGTATTTCCACGCGGCAAGCACTATGATCAGCGTCGCCACCAGGCTAATGATCAGGGGCCAGCTCACCGCTGGCTGGGGGCCTGAGGCACCTACTACCGCCAACACGGTCATAGCGATAGCTGGAAGAAACACCAGCACTACGACGCGCAGGGATTGCTTAATGGAAAGAACCGCTTGGCTGGATCTGGCTGACATATTCACAATGCTTACTACCTGTCTAACTTCTGGTCTTGCTGACGCCCGCTATTCCTACTGATTCGCTGCGACCCGATCGCCAAACCGATCCTGATTAAAAATGTCTGGCACGCAATCAGCAGTTGTAGGATGAGCGATTTCCCGCCCAACGGCGCTATTGAAGTTGCATTTATGAGTGAACACCAAAATCTGATCGGAATTGACATCTGACGCACAGACTTCGATCTGCTTGTTGTTGGTCACCGACGCCAAAGAACTGTATTGAAATTCCAGCTCCATGTTGTTGCCGAAGCTTTGGTTCTTTCGAATCTCGGACATATCCACCACAATCTGATCGATAGGAAGCTTGTCAATCATAGTGAGAATGTTCTCAGCCTCACCACGGGCTTTCACTGATAAACCAAAGCCTTTGATACGCACGCGAGACAGTACATCGGATACAGTGGAATTTTTGGCAATGAGCGCACGCTCATCGACTTCGACTCCAATACGGCTGGGACTAATCTTATAGCGACTTGCGGTGCTTGCCATGAAGTCAGGCAACTCCAAATCCTGCAGCATCGGCATATCCACAGGAACAATCACGCTTGGCGTAAAGCCCTGCTGCTCCCAGTCACACAGGGTCTGACACACATGATTCATGGAGCTGTTGAAGATGCCTTTGCTCAGCCCTTTTTCGCTGGTCCACTTTGAAAAGCGGGAGCCCATAATCAACATGCCGTCGTCGGTACGCCAGGACATGGCGACCCGGATGCGCTGCCTGCCATCTTTGTCCAGAGGGTTGAGTTGTAGCTCCGGTTCGTAGAACACTTCGAGACCGAAGTTAAATGCCGGTTTCGTTGGTTCCTTTTTTTCGTTCTCCTGCTTCTCCTCCTCTACTGCGATGTACGGACTGATAGCCTGCTCGATCACGTCGATGGAAACCGGCTTGGTGAATGTGGCGGAGACATTCAAACCATTCTGATTACCAAGAGCAGCTACGGAGGTGAGAGTTCTTTCGTCCATACCGGACATGAGAAAGATGCCAGACTTGCATTTGATCTTGCTCAACTCACGAATGACTTCAACACCATCGGCGCCAGGCATACAAAGGTCAAGGGCGATCACATGGGGTTTCAGATCAGCAACGATCTCCACGACCTGCGAACCCTCATTGACGAGCGTGACGGAGAAACCAAGATCTTCTGCGACCGCTTCTATGATTTCTGCAAACGCCTCATCGTCATCCGCAATAAGTAGTCTAGGTTTTAGCTTTTTCGTATCCATAACAAGTCCACGCTTTTCTCTCGTTAATGCCGTCATGACCAACTGTCATGAATTTCCAACAATCTTGCTTCGCCAATGATCTATTCCGTGATATTGGCCATCAGCTCATTCGACCAGGCAATTGATTCCAAATAACAGTGCTGAAAGTCTTTTGAAGACAACTGACGTGTCGGAAGACCTTCGGGTGCAGCAGTTCCGAAGCTGCCCTGCTCGAAATCAATGACTACCTGTAATAACCTGCCAATCTTGCCATCACGCACCAACAGCGCTGAAACAATCTCATTGGCAAGGGGTAATTGCTTGATGATTTCGTCCATGGGCTGATCCATCAGTGCATCGATAGAAGAGAACAGCCCCACGGTGAAACAAGTGTCCACATCCAGGCCACAAATTTCCGCCAGAGAGTGCATCATGCGCGCCCGTTGCAATGAAACTTTGAGAAGCTCTTCCGGTTTATCTTTGATGTCAGTAAAGACTATGATCAGCAACCACTCTTTAATGGTATTCAGACCCAGGGCAACAATAGCCTGCCGAATACTGGTGATCTCACGTTGAATGTTGTAGAGAGCCGAATTAACGATACGCAGCACCTTGTAGCTCATGCTTACGTCCTGGCAAATGATCTGTTCCAGCTCGGCGAACTGGCAGTCTTTGTCCTGCAACATGGCAAGCAATTGAAGGACTGCAAGCCGGTTCGGTTTAATGGTCTGTTCGCTATATATCTTGGGTTTGCTGAAGTAATAGCCCTGAAAATAATCAAACCCCATGTCGCGGAGCTTTTCGTAATCTTCATGAGTCTCGACTTTCTCAGCCAGCAGCTTGATTCCTTTTGATTTGAGCTCTTTGGCCTTCTCAGCCAGTGGCTCATAATCACAATCGAGCACGTCGACCTTGACGATGTCTACTATGTCGAAGAACGGCTCTTTATCGTCGGTCAGAACGTAATCATCCAGAGCGATAGTGTAGCCTTGCTCTGCGAAGTCGTTCAGCGCTGAGATCACCTCGTCAGTGGCATCAATGTCTTCCAGCACTTCGATTACCAGAAATTCTGGTGGCAAGGGTATGGGAATCTTGCCGATGATGAAGTCTTCAGTCAGATTCAGAAACGCGGGCCGCCCGGAAGAGATAGTTCTAAAGCCTACGTCGATGAAAGCATTAATGATGACCTGGCTGCTGGCTTTGTTGCCATCATCGAACACAGCGGCATTCGTGCTGCCGCTTCGAAAAAGTAGTTCGTAGGCAAACACATTATTGTGGCGATCGAAAATTGGTTGCCGCGCCACGTGTATATCTTCTCTAAAAAGAGACGCCTCAGCAGATCTGATGACTTCGTGGCTGGAGCACTGATCCCCTACTTGCGCAACATGGTTCATTGTTTTTCTTCCTCAATAATCTAATTCAGCAACCGGGTTGGCTCTCGCCCCCTCATTAACCTGCAATTTCTCTCGCCGCCCTGGTTCCAGCATTGCTACTGGCTAAAATTTTCAAACCAAGATTCAAAGGAGCTACTTCCTATTCCTTCAACCTGTTCCAGATTTCTTACTATTTCTTCATCGACTCCCTGCCGAATCACGATCTCCACTCTTCGATTTTTTGCCCGATCCTGAGACGTATCGTTTGAGGCAACCGGCCGGCTATCTGCAAAGCCGATTACCTGGAATCTATCGCTATCTACTGACTCTTCCTCGATCAGGGCATGGGCCACGGACAATGCTCGCAGGGAAGATAAGTGCCAATTGGTCGGGATGGCGGGCGTGGCGATGGGTCGATTGTCGGTATGCCCCTCAATGGCGACCTGCCCCTCTATTTCTGCTAACGCCTGGCGTAACTGGGAAAGCACCGGCAAAAAATCACCATTGAGTACCGAGGACCCTGAATCAAAAGATCCCCGCTCCCGGATTCTTACCGTGATGGAGCGAAAACCGGTTTCAATCTCTACCATCTGTTCGGCAATTTCCCGAGACAGCAAGGACCGCAGTATTCGGGCGTCACGTTCAGTCTCTCTCTGCAGCTGCTCCAGGTTGTCGTAGATGAATTGTCTGGCAGCTTCCACCTCACCCTGGTTCAGCGCCCTGTCTCCTCCGTCACGACCATTGGAATAGAAACCGGTGCGCAGAGACATACGAGTGATGTCCTGGGTTTGCTGTTGAATGATGTTCTCCATCGTAGGTTCGGGGCGGCCTGGACTAAATTCCTGGGCAATGACGGAGGTGCCCATGGGAATGCCCGACGCGCGAATCTGGTTTTGCACACCAAAAGCATCGCGCATGGAACCGGCTACCTGCTTGTACTTCTGTACGTCCATCTCAGAAAATGACAATAAAAGAACGAAGAAACACATCAGCAGCGCCATCAGGTCTGCAAATGTTGCCAACCACGCGGGTAAACCTTGTTTAACTTCGTCTTCCACAACTAGTTGCCTCAGGCCGCTACGGTTTCGGCCTGCATATCTTCCTCAGATGATTCAGCGTTCTGTTCGACTTTCGCCTCACGCTCCTTCGGCGTGATGTACAACTTCAGCAACGACTCCAGGACACGGGGATGCTGACCGTCCTGGATACCCAACACGCCATCAAGGCAGATTGAGTTGAGTTTGATTTCTTCTTTCCGCCGCAGCGTCAACTTGTCAGCGATGGGTTGAAACAGCATGTTGGCAAGAATGGCACCATATAAGGTGGTGAGTAGCGCTACTGCCATTGCCGGCCCGATACTCTTGGGATCATCCATGGCTGACAGCATCTGCACCAGTCCGACCAGCGTACCGATCATGCCCATAGCGGGCGCGACATCGCCCGCTGCAGTAAATACCTGAGCCCCAAGCTTATGTCGCTCTGCTGTCTCGGTTAGATCTTTGGAAAGTAGCTTGTCGATTTCTTCTACCGAGCTGCCATCAATCAACATATCCAGCCCGGCTTTCAAAAAGGCGTTCTTGGTCTCAACTTCTTCTAAAGCCAGCACCCCTTCCTTTCTGGCCAGTGAAGCCATTTCCACAATCTCGGGAATAATTGTCTGCGGAGGCTGCAACTTATTCTTAAGCGCATTCTGCGCAACGGTCACTGCACCCGTGAATTGATTCATATTGAATTTCATCAATACCACCATGAGTGTTCCGCCAAGCACGATTACCAGAGAGGGGATATTAAAGAAGATGCCAACGGAGCCACCCAACAGAATAGCGCCCAACACAACACCAAATGCACCTACTAATCCGACTACAGTTGCCGTGTCCATGAGTACTCTCAATCTCCGTCACTTTAAGTGAGCCGCTGCAAAGCGTTTAGAACAGCGGCGGTTAAAAAACCTAATCTCACTTGCTAGTGTGAGAAAAAACCTACAACAGGCTCGACTTTGGAAATCGTCCTATCCTCAGATTGAGATACGACAAGATTTTGAAATTAGTTAAGGAAAAGCAGTGAAAGAAAGTCCTCACTAACCACAAGCATCAGACTTGTAGGACCAGGACTGCAGACGAGAAGGAAGTTATGTAATCACACCACTCTGTCGTAGTAGACACTGTGAAAACGCAACCGGGTCAACCAGCACATGACCGGGTATGGCGATCAAATAACTATTCGCGAGTAAGGGCCGGATTCATGAAGTTAGTTATCTATTTGGTATTAGGTATTGTCGCTTTGGGTGGCGGCGGTGCCGGAGCCTACTATTTTGGGGCTTTGGACGGCTTGCTCGGAATCGAGGAAGAAGTGGACCCAAACGCGGAAGTTGAAGAAGAAGTCGATGATCGACCAAATCTCTTTCATACCATTCCACCCCTGACAGTCAGCTCAATACTTAACGGCAATCTGCACTACTTGCAGGTAAAGATGTCGGTGTTAACAAAGGACGAGGACACCATTGAACTATTAGAGGACAATTCTCCTTTGATTCAGGACTCACTAATCATGCTGCTAGATTCTTATGACCTGGCATATCTGGCCAACGTTGAAGGTAAAGAAGAACTTCGAAGCAAAGCAGAAGAAGAGATGCGCGGTCTTATCGACGAAGGCGAGATAGAGTCACTACTGTTTACCGGGTTTGTTATTCAATAGTACGTGACAGAAAAGTCGGGCTCTGACAGCAGCATTTTTTCCGTCAAATCTACGAATATTTCCTACAAATTCCTACAGCACGTTGGTTTTCTGACGTTTTAAAAGTGAGTTTTGACCCTTTTGTAACGTTGTAAGTTGACCGAATCGCTTCTCATTTTCTCCCTGTTAAACAAAAAACGGTCGTCAGAGGCTGAACATGTCAGCTTTTGGTTGCAAATAATTTGTGACCCAGTTCACAAATCCCCATAAAGAAATTAGAGCTGGGGAAATCCATGGAATTGTTACAAACCAGTTCTCCCCCGGTGCGTAGGTCACTTGGTATAGAGCGATTGATCGTTCGATTTCTTCCGATTTTGAAAATTCCCACACCCGTAGTCCTGTGGCTGTAAGAGCCATTCCCACACTATGTCTAGGTGGTCAAAAATTGATCAGCACAAAATATCGTTGTTGATGGCATGCACCCCCGAAATTGGTAGGTTGCCAGTGAGTTAATCCTCATTCCTGCTCAAGATTTAAACAATCCAAATTTCAGAAATACACAATCAACCACAAAAAGTAGGTGATTTAGTTGGCTCTGTAACATTTCGGTTTTTCTTTCGCTTTAACACCGTCAAGAAAGTGTTTTGTCGAAATTTGTCTGGTTGTTTCTGCAAATATTCGTGTGATATCAAAATACCAAGTTCGACGGATTCCATAACAATCGAACTTTGTAGGAAATTGGGTCGTGTTCCAAATGCTTTTAGGGGAAAGTAGGAACGAGTTACCAATTTGCACTGATGATTAGCAAAGCAGTAAATCACAACGCATGTAGTTAGTAACAAAAAGGGGCTGGATGATGGGCAAGAAGATCCTTATTGTGTCCAACAATGACGAAGTAACACTAAAGATTAAGGCTGTATCGGAATTTTTGGGCAAGGACGTCGCTATAACAGAAGACGTTGAATCCGCGAAATCAATCGCTCTTGAAAATCACACTATCGGCTTATGCCTGATCTCTCACGATGAGAGTGATACGGAGGAAGAACTGGTGACATTCTTCCAATCGTACTACTCGGGAATACCAGTGTATCTGGTACGCACGGATGAAAACCCGGAAGTACGCTGCAAAGCCTCAGGCATAGAGACACTTAAATTTCCCACTGACCACAATAAAATTCTTCAGATCATAGGTATGTCTGAAGGAACGACACCGCCTAGAGAAATGCCCGACGAGACCCGTGTCAGACTCACGGGAGAATCACCGGAAATTTCACGGGTACGAGATCTGGTTAACCATGTCTCGAACACCGATGCCAACGTGCTGCTTCTCGGCGAATCGGGCACCGGTAAGGAAGTTGTTGCCCGCTCCGTGCACGCACTCTCGAGTCGACGTAATAAACCTTTTATTGCTGTTAATTGCGCTGCTATTCCTGCTGACCTTCTCGAATCCGAGTTGTTCGGTTACGAGAAAGGCGCCTTCACCGGAGCGACTACCACCCGCCGCGGGCGCTTCGAGCTGGCGGAGGGTGGTACTCTGTTCCTGGATGAGATCGGTGATATGCCGCTACCCATGCAAGTAAAGCTGTTGCGAGTAATTCAGGAACGATCCTTCGAACGGGTAGGCGGCACCAAAAGTATGAATTGCGATGTCAGATTAATCGCAGCCACGCACCAAAACCTGGAACGTTGTATCGAACAGGGTAAGTTTCGCATGGACTTGTTCTATCGATTGAATGTTTTTCCAATCGACATCCCTCCCCTGCGCAAGCGCATCGGCGATATTCCTGTATTGCTGCGCGAGTTTGCTGAGAAAGCACGCCGAGCTTTGGGACATCTGGATGCCATCCAGTTCGACGAAGCTGTCACCATGGCGCTTTGTGATCACCCGCTCCCGGGTAATGTGCGGGAGCTGCAGAACCTGGTTGAACGACTGGCAATCCTGTACCCGGAGGAACTGATCTCACTGGATAAACTGCCTGAGCGCTATCAGGGGATACGCAGCATCCCTGATAACAACTTCGATCCAATGCCGGCTGCAATCACTGACTCGAAAATGGAATCGGAATTACTGTCTGGCAAGTTTGATCTGAAAGACTACCTCACGACATTGGAAAAGAACCTGATCTATCAGGCACTCAACAACACCAATTGGGTGGTCACACAAGCTGCAGAATCACTTTGTTTGCGACGCACAACACTCATTCAAAAAATCCGGCGTCTGAATATTGAAAACAAAAGCAAACAGAATCTGTCTATGGGTATGTAAGGTTTAGGAATTTTCCTACCGAAAACACAGCTACTTCTATAGCTAATCTTAGCTATCCTCGGTAACCAGTCAGGGCATTGTCCCTGGCTGGTTTTTTCTTTTAAGTCTTTTTAGAAATTATCAATTGCTGCTGTCACATTAAATGCACAGTCAAATTACTGTCTGTGAAAAAGTTGACAGAACACCACTTTGTCCTCTGTAGACCTGCGTTTTACCTACACCACTACTCTGTCGTGATTTTGGCATAGTGCTTGCAAACTCAGATACAAGGGCCCACATGGGCTAACAAAAAATTGGCCTGGGGTTTAAACATCATGGCGCTTACACAGTTAAATCTGTCTCCAGTTGAGTCAGGCGATCTAAAAGACGCCTTCGCTGTATTCAACCAAGTGTCTTCTGAGCTTGGTGGTTATTTCAAATTACTGGAATCAAAAGTAGATAAACTCAATCGTGAACTGGTGGCCTCACGTTCGGAGAGAATCCGGGAACTGACGGAAAAGGAAAAGCTGGCGGCGCAACTGTCTTCGTTAATCGATGCCTTACCCGCTGGTCTGGTAGTGCTGGATCCAGATTTCAAAGTATTGCAAGGGAACGCACAGGCTGTAGAGTTGCTGGGGAAAAGTGTTGTTGGCAGTGACTGGCGTGCAGTGATCTCCGCGCCAGATTTTGCTGAAC
>JAKSCP010000016.1 GCA_022360535.1 Pseudomonadales bacterium
ACTTGATCTTGGTGATACCCTGTTCAGCGCGGAGCTTCTGTTCCTCACCGATGTGTGCACCCTGAGAAATTGAGAGCAGTTCGGTTTTTAGTTCTTCTGCTGATGAAGGTCGTTTCGACGGATCGGTTTCCAAACATTTCAGGATTAGCGCATTCAACGCGGGGGCTAGTTCTGGATTCAATTCCGCTGGGTCCTGGAATCGGCCAGTAGGTAGCTTGCCGGTGAACAGGTGATACATCACCACACCTACCGAATAAAGGTCACTTTGGGCTGAAACATTGTCTGCTGATTCGCGTTGTTCAGGCGACATGTAATTGAAAGTACCCATTACCATGCCTGCGCAAGTACGGTCGTAAGTCTTGTTGTGATCGTCGTAAAACTGGGCGATGCCGAAATCCAGAATTTTTACATGGCCGTCTGCATCAATGAGGATGTTGTCTGGTTTTATATCCCGGTGAATGACATTGTTACGGTGGGCGTAGGACAGCGCTTTGAGTAACTGTACGATGATGTCGATTTTTTCATCATGGCTGAGTTCTTTGGACTTCGCAGTGGTAGCAAGGTCAGTTCCTTCAATGAATTCCATGACGAAGTAGGGCATGTCATCTTTGGTAAACCCACGATCGATGACATGAATGATGTTGGCATGATTCAGGCGCGCAATAATGAAGGACTCTCGTTCGAAACGAGTCCTTGCCTCATCATCGTAAGTGAGGTCGTTGATCAATAATTTGATGGCTACAGGTCGTTTCAGGGAATCCTGAATTCCCCTGTAGACATGTGCCATACCACCTTCACCGATCTTGATCAGGTTTGAATAGCCATCAAGTTTCATTACTGCTACACCGTTGCCACACCTGATTTTTCGCCTCCCCAGAGACGGTCTGGGATTGCGTTAATCAGTAGACTAAAGAGGGTAAGCCTTTGAAAATGTGATATTCTTCGCAAATCCTTGTTGCAGGTGTAAAAAAATTTTACATACCCCTAACTTCAGGGACGGAAAGGTATCCGGGGGGTAAGATATAGCCCGGCATACACGAAATTCGCGTAGGAATTTTGCGTAATGAAAGTACTCAACTACACTGCAGCAGCCTTTCTCGTTGTTCTCGTTTTCTATCTCCTAATCGTCGGCGAATCTTTGTTGTTGCCGTTCGTGATTGCCATCGCACTGTGGTATTTGATCAATACCCTGGCTCGCGGATTTAATCGTATCCGGCTTGGCAGTTTTCAGTTCCCGATGCCTATTTGCCTGGCTGCCTCCTTTCTCACTTTTGGGCTACTAATCTGGGCACTGATAAATTTCCTCAGTTCCACGTTTGGTGATGTGATAGATGTGGCACCTGTGTATCAAGAGAACCTAACGCGCAGATTAGAGAGTATTCCTTTTATCGATATCGCTGATTTTGAAGACCAGAGTTTCACCCAACTGCTAACAGATTGGATTGATATTCCTTCCTACGCCGGTTCTGTTGCTTCCTCGTTCGCTAGCATATTGGCCAGTGGGGGGTTGATCCTGATTTATGTCGGCTTCCTGTTCCTCGAACAGGGTAAATTCGGCAACAAGATTTCCGCCCTTGTCGCTGACGAAGAGAAAGAGGAAGACGTGCGCAAGATCATGATGCGCATACGCGACGATATTCAGAAGTACATAGGTATTAAGGTATTTACCAGTTCTCTCACAGGAATACTAAGCTATGGGTTTCTCATGGTGGTGGGCGTGGACTTTGCCGGGGTCTGGGGCTTATTGATATTCCTTTTGAATTTCATTCCAACTGTAGGGTCGATTATTGCCACCATTTTTCCGGCGCTGATCGCGCTCGCTCAGTCTGACGGATACACCTTGTTCTTCCTGGTATTAATCGGAATTGGAGCCTTTCAGGTGTGCATTGGCAATATTCTGGAGCCGCGCATGATGGGTACTTCCTTCAATTTGAGTCCAATTGTGATTCTGCTCAACCTCGCTCTTTGGGGTTATATCTGGAATATTCCCGGTATGTTCCTGTGTGTACCATTTTTGATTATCGTCACCATAATCTTGTCTCATTTCCCCCAAACCCGACCGATTGCCATCATGCTTTCCGCGGACGGAAGGCTGCGGGTGCCAGTGGACAAAACCTTCTCCAATTTTCGCTTTGGTTCCGGCGCCAGCTTATTGCCGTCGGACAGCAGTGAGGCTGGGGAAAAAGACTAAAACCCCTGCAATCTCAGGGAATTAAGCGCTATAATCCCCTGCTTTTTTGGACCAACCCCTGACTGAAAGGATTCGGTTTTAGTTTCGAAACCCAGCATGAAGAGCGCAGAAATAAGGCAGAAGTTCCTGGACTTTTTCGCGGCGCGCGATCACGAGATCGTGCCCAGCAGTCCGCTCGTGCCTGGAAATGACCCCACCTTACTCTTCACTAACGCCGGTATGGTGCAGTTTAAGGATGTTTTTCTCGGCGAGGAGAAGCGAGACAGCAATCGGGCGACTTCCTCGCAACGCTGCGTGCGGGCTGGTGGCAAACACAACGATCTCGAGAATGTGGGCTACACCGCACGCCACCACACCTTTTTCGAAATGTTGGGCAACTTCTCTTTTGGTGATTATTTCAAACGCGAGGCTATCCGTTTTGCCTGGGAATTCCTGACTGAGGATCTGGGTCTGGAATCAGAAAAGCTGTGGGTCACCGTCTATCAGGACGATGATGAAGCGGCTGCGATCTGGCTGGATGAGATGAAAATCGACCCCAATCGATTCTCTCGCCTGGGTGAAAAAGACAACTTCTGGGCAATGGGTGACACTGGCCCCTGTGGTCCATGCTCAGAAATATTTTATGACCATGGGCCTGAAGTCGAAGGCGGCCCTCCAGGCAGCCCAGATGAAGATGGTGATCGCTATATCGAAATCTGGAACCTGGTATTCATGCAATTCGAGCGCAAGGCGGATGGCAGCATGACGCCATTGCCGAAGCCTTCGGTTGACACGGGTGCTGGATTAGAGCGGCTGGCAGCGGTGCTTCAACATGTGCACAGTAACTACGAAATCGATCTCTTCGCATCACTGATCAAAGATATCGGAGAAATTACTAACACCACCGATCTCGATAACAATTCCCTCAAAGTCATAGCCGACCATATTCGCTCATGCGCGTTCCTGGTTGTGGATGGTGTCATCCCTTCCAATGAAGGTCGCGGTTATGTGTTACGTCGCATCGTTCGGCGCGCAATCCGTCATGGTTACCGTCTGGGCGTTAAAGACATCTTCTTCTATCGAATTGTTGAGTCACTAGCCAAAGTGATGGGCGAGGCCTATCCGGAATTGGTGGAAAAACAGGCTTTCGTGGAAAAGGTATTAAAAGAAGAGGAAGAGCAGTTCGCCCGGACTCTGGAAAACGGGATGGCGATCCTGGAGAAAGCAATAGCCGAACTCCAGGGCAACATTATTCCAGGCGAGACTGTGTTCAAACTCTATGACACTTATGGTTTTCCGGTAGATCTGACAGCGGACATTGCTCGCGAGCACGATCTGGCTGTGGACATGGACGGTTTCGAGCAGGCCATGGAAATGCAGAGAGATCAGGCGCGCGCGGCAAGTAGTTTCGGCGCTGTAGAGAAACTTGAGTTGGGTCTTGAGGCAGAAACAGAATTCACCGGTTACGATCGATTGCAGGATGAAGGCTCGATTGTCGCGGTGTTTTCTTTAGGCAACGAGCGTCTTGATGTTGTACCCGCAGACAGAGAAGTGATTCTGGTGCTGGACAAGACACCTTTTTATGCAGAGTCCGGTGGCCAGATTGGAGATCAGGGCACGTTGTCAAATGAGGGTGCAAGTTTTCAGGTAATTGATACCCAGAAACAGGGTGGTGTGCATCTGCATCGCGGCAAGCTGCAAAGCGGCAGTTTGGAGATAGGTGACTCAGTACGTGCGCTTGTGGCGGGCAATGATCGCGCGGCCATTACCTTGAATCACTCGGCAACCCATTTAATGAACTCGGCATTACGCGCGGTTCTCGGTGAA
>JAKSCP010000528.1 GCA_022360535.1 Pseudomonadales bacterium
ATTGGCGCGGTATATTGCTTCGCCCTAGCTCACAATAAAAACGGACGTGCCTGTCTCAAGCCCACAATCGCAGTCTGATCCGCTGGATCTCCTCTCCGCTGCATTGCTATCAGCCCATGGTGACGACTCCATGCTTTGCTATGGCGGCGATACGGCGGCGACGGATTTGCGTGCGTCACAAACAGCCTTACTTAGTGTATTGGAGCAAGTTGCTAAGCATGAGCTTTCTGAATCAGCCAATGTTCTCCTCTCAGGTTCGAGTCTCGGGCGATTGCAAGCCAGTCTGGCGGACACTGGCTATAACGTCACCATTGCCAACTCTGAAGCTGACTCCCTGCAAGCTGAGTATTTTGAATTGGCAGTTGTGGAAGGCTCTATTCTCTACCTTGACCAGTTAGCGCTGTTCACTCAGTTGCGTAAGTTAGTCAAGGACGAAGGACGTATCATTCTATTCGGCGAGAATCTGGACGACGATTCGAAGATAGAGCGTTCCGAACTGGCTAACCTGAGTTCCTTGCAACAACTCGCTGAGCGACTTGGCTTTGCATTACTACAACAACAGGATTTCACTGCAGCTGCGGTAAATAGTCTCGACCTGCTGCTGAAACAAGTGGCATCTGATGACCAGCGGCTCATGCAGTCTTTAGGCTGGGACGAAGAACGGCTAAGCGCCGCAATTGCAGAATTAAAATTCATGCGAACGGAGTTCTCGATCGGGCGTCGCTGCTTTCGGTTGTTTGAGTTCAGTAAGTTATCTCATCCGCCAGGTGAATACGCGCAGGCAGTGTACGGTGATATCCATTCCTTCGAACCAACGGAAGTAGTTCAATTATTCGAGGAGAGTTTCGGAGTCGACTTCGACCCAGAGCTTTGGCATTGGAAATACCAGTTGGGCAATGGCACTTGTGTTGCGGTGCGAGATCGGGAAGGGGGCGACATCGTTTCTCACTACGGCGGTGCGCCACGCAAGATTGACTACTTTGGTGAACCCTCCATGGCCATCCAGCCATGTGATGTCATGGTATTGCCTGAGGTGCGCCGACATTATGGAAAGAACAGTTTGTTTTTTAAAACGGCGGCCACTTTTTTAGAACGAGAAATTGGCAATACTGTTAGGCAGTTGTTGGGTTTTGGCTTTCCCAATCAAAAGGCGATGAATATTGCACTACGTCTGGGTTTGTACGAGAAGACCGATGATTTTGTCGAAGTGGTTCATCCATTACCCAATTCCACAGACCAAACCTTTCAGTTTGCGCCGGTGGATATGGACAATAGCCAACATAGGGAATCCATCGATAGATTGTGGCAACAGATGCGCGAAGGGTTTAACCAGGGAATCATCGGGGCGCGGGATTCCGACTACGTTTACTATCGATATTTTCAGCACCCGTTTGCTAAACGCGGACTGTTAACCAGTAATTTCATCCTCGATGGGGAAGGGGAAGTGCTGGCCTTCGTGGTATTTAAAGAGCATGAGCAGCAACAGTTATTGATGGACATCCTCTGCTCCAAGGATCAGCTGCAAACTTTGCTGACAGCAGCTGCAGCATACTGCGCGGCACAAGCGCAGGTACCCATGAAGATGTGGATTACTCAGGGCTGGCTTGAATTGGTGCGTGTGGAGGGCTGTACTGTGAATGCCCTGGGTATTGAGATACCCTGTAATAGTTGGAATCCGGGGCCCAGCTCGCAAGTGCTGTATGGTAAATGGTGGCTCACCGCTGGCGATATGGATTTTGTCTAAAGTGAAGCTCCGGAGTCCTGGGTGCTCCTGTTGGGTGTTGAGGAATAGAAAGTATATATAGAAGGAAGATTGGTAGTTTGAGATGAGTGATAACAATATCTACAACCAGGATTTAGATCAGAATCCAGCAAATTTTGCCCCACTCACGCCGCTCACATTTCTGGAGCGTGCAGCCAGTGTTTATCCAAATCGCCTGTCCATGATCCATGGGGATACACGCTATACCTGGTCCGAGACCTATCAACGCTGCTGCAAACTTGCTTCCGGGTTGGCCAAAATGGGCATTGGCGAAGGAGACACCGTGTCGTTCATGGGAGCCAATACACCGGAAACCTTTGAAGCACATTTCGGCGTGCCCATGATCGGTGCCGTTCTGAATGCACTCAATGTGCGACTCGATGCCAAAGCCATTGCTTTTATCTTGCAACATGCAGAAACCAAGGTGTTGTTCACTGATCGTGAATACAGCGACACGATTAAGGCCGCATTAGAGCTGGTACCCAATAAGCCGGTAGTAATAGATATCGATGATCCTTATTTTACTGGCGGTGAATTGCTGAGCGACCGTAACTATGAAGAGGTGCTGGCGCAAGGCGATGATGATTACCGATGCTTTCAGATCGAAGACGAATGGTCTGCGATTAGTCTGAATTACACCTCTGGCACCACCGGCGACCCGAAAGGTGTTGTCTATCATCATCGGGGTGCTTACCTGGCAGCGGTGTCCAATGTGTTGTCCTGGGACATGGTGTCACACCCGGTCTATCTATGGACTCTCCCAATGTTTCATTGCAACGGTTGGTGCTGGCCCTGGAGTCTTGCCGCAGTAACCGGGACTAATGTGTGCCTGCGCCATGTGCGTGACCAGGCAATCTTCGATGCTATTAAACAACATGGAGTGACTCACTTCTGTGGTGCACCAGTTGTCTTGAACACCCTGATCAATGCGCCTGACGAAATGAAGCAGGGCATTGAACAAAAAGTTCGCGCTATGACAGCAGGGGCTGCACCACCAGCCGCCGTAATAGCAGGAATGGAGAACATGGGTTTTAGCGTGACGCATGTTTATGGACTCACCGAAACCTATGGTCCCTGCGTGGTGTGCGCGCCACAGGCTGAATGGGAAGAGCTGGAAGTTGATCAGAAGGCGGAAATGCTGGCTCGTCAGGGAGTGCGAGGGCCGCTGCAAGACGAAATGATGGTTGCTGACCCAGAAACCCTGCAACCGGTGCCAAAAGATGGCAAGACCATGGGTGAAATTTTCATGCGTGGCAATATGACTATGAAGGGGTATTTGAAAAACCCCAAGACTACTCAGGCGTCATTCGAGGGCGGTTGGTTTCATTCCGGAGACCTTGCGGTTTGGTATGAGGACGGGTATGCCCAGATCAAAGATCGTTCCAAGGACATCATCATATCTGGCGGGGAAAACATTTCATCGCTGGAGGTGGAGTCGGTACTGTTCAAACATCCTAAAATCCTGGAAGCTGCAGTGGTTGCCAGTTCCGATGAAAAGTGGGGAGAGGTGCCCTGCGCATTCGTCAGTTTAAAGACTGGTGAAGAAATGGATGTGGATGAGTTGATCGCCTATTGCCGCGACGAAATGGCAGGCTTCAAAATTCCAAAGAAAGTTGTGTTTGGTCCTATCGACAAAACCAGCACGGGCAAGGTGCAGAAATACTTGCTAAGAGAAAAAGCAGAACAAGTTGAACATGCCATTAAAAAATAATTGAACGCTAACCCTGCAACATCTGCAAA
>JAKSCP010000214.1 GCA_022360535.1 Pseudomonadales bacterium
AGCAGTATCCGGTGCCCAGGCCCAGGAAATTACTTTTCATAAAGATATCGAACCGATTCTGCAGCGTAGCTGCCAGAACTGTCACCGCGATGGCGGTGCCGGCCCAATGCCACTGGTAACTTACGAGCAAGTAGCACCTTTCGCCGGTTTGATTGAATACAAGACCCAACTGCGCGACCGCGCGGGCGCCATGCCACCCTGGTACATGGAGAAAGACGTGGGCATTCAGGAATACAAAGATGACCCCTCTCTGAGCGATGCCGAGCTGGCAGCGATCTCCACCTGGGCACGCAGCGGTACACCAAAAGGTGATCCAGCGGACGCCCCTGAAGCATTAGTTTTCGACGACAGCATCAAATGGCGTGCCGGTGAACCTGACCTGGTTGTGGTGATGGACGACGTCACCAAGCTGGCCGGCACACCTGACTGGTGGGGTGAGATTCCTTCCGCGCCTACTGGCCTGACTGAAGACCGCTACGTGAAGTCTGTTGAAGTGGTTGAGGTTAATGACGTGCCACAAGCTGGTACAGGTCGTGAGACTGTTGGTGGCCGCTATATCTTCCACCATATGATCTGGGCAACTGCACAGATGGACGAGAACGGTGAGCGCGTACCTGGCCTGGCCATTCCCTGGCCTGTACACGAAGTTGGCCGTAACGCGGACATCTTCGACGAAGACGCTGGCCGACTGCTGCGCGCCGGTTCCTGGATCGTTTCTGATTCAGTTCACCTGCACTCAAACGGCATCGATACCACTGGCCACCTGGAAATCGGCTTCCGTTTCCACGACGCTGACTACAAGCCCAAGTATCAGAACGCCTTTATTGGCCTGGGTAATGGTGTAGACATCAGCATCCAGGGCAACAAGACTGATCAGGAACTACACGCTTATACCGTTCTTGACCAGCACACCAAGGTGATCACTTTCGAACCACACCTGCATGCGCCAGGTGAACGTATGTGTCTGGAAGCCATCTGGGGTTATACCATCGAGACTCTGTCTTGCGTGGGCTACGACCACAACTGGGTGCGCGGTTATCCCTATGCCGATCACGCAGCTCCCTTGCTGCCTAAGGGCACTATTCTGCACATCGTTGGTTACATGAATAACACTGAGACCAATCCAAACGTGCCCGATCCTCGCAACTGGCAGGGTTCTGGCAACCGCTCAGTGACTAACATGTTTATCGATCTCGGTATCCGGGTAACCATGACTGACGAGCAGTTCTTCGAAGCCATGGAAGAGCGCCGTCAGCAATTGAGCCTGGGACCAAATGATCACGTTATTGGTTGTCCGCTGTGTGGTGCGCCACTGGTTGCACCTATCGCTGATAACGATGACTCAGAGTCCACCTCTGCAAGCGACGACTAACGGAGCGAAAGTCAACATGATGTTCAGAACACTCGAACAAAGCAGTGGGCGCACAAGTAGGGTTGTGCGCCTGGCCGCTTGCCTGCTGATACTCATCCCAGGAATCTCTCTCGCCCAGACTTATAGAAGCGGTCAGCATGTGGAACCTGCCTATGAAGGTTGGCGCCAAAATCCTGACGGCAGCTATAACTTCATGTTTGGTTACATGAACGAAAACTGGGAAGAAGAGCCCGATGTTCCCATAGGCGAGAATAATTTCTTTTCGCCCGGGGAGGCCGATCGAGGACAGCCCACTCATTTTCTGCCAAGGCGCAATCGCTTCACGTTCGAAGTGACAGTACCTGCAGATTGGGGTGATCGCGAGTTGGTATGGACACTGAACGTCAATGGAGAAGAGCGTAAAGCTTACGCCACCTTGCGCCAGGACTATCTCGTAGACAACATGGTTATCGCCTCCGAAACCGGATCGCTTGGCGCTGGAACCAGTAGCCCCGAATCACGGGCAAATATACCGCCAGTGCTGACAGTTCAGGGAGACAGAGTACGTACAGCCCGTGTGGGTGAGCCAGTCAATATTTCCACCCATGTTTGGGATGATGGTTTGCCGGAGCGCCGTCGTGAATCCACCAATACTGAGGAAGAGCTGACATCGAGAATGATGCGCCGCCCTTCCCAGGTAACGGTTGGGAAGATCAATGGCTTGTTCCTGTCCTGGAATGTCTACCGTGGCGAAGGTAATGTGACATTTGACCCTCCTCTGCCAAAACCCTGGGAAGACACTCGCGCTGCAGCGAATTCACCCTGGGGCGAACTGTGGCTGCCGCCTGAGGTGCCAGAAGACGGTGTTTATGAGGTTAATGCTACATTCGATGAGCCTGGCACCTATGTGCTGTGGGGTCGGGCCGATGACGGCGGGCTCTATCACGATGGCTATCTAACGGTTCACGTTAGCGAATAAGCTTAGACCACTGTAAAACACAAAGCCCCGCTGCTCACATCGAGCAGCGGGGCTTTTTTATTGGATACATTGTTATCTAGCGGGTATGGAATTTCCATTCACCATCGACTACCCGTAAATAGGCATAGCCTCCGGTGAACCGCGGCGCCCCACCTCCCTGTGTAGGTTGGCACCAGAATATTCCAACAATGACGTCGGGCTTGGCCGTTTGAAAGTTCTGACCGAGCGCGCGATGTTGTTCGATGCTTTCGTCATAACTTTCCTGAAACATGTACTTCACCCCTACTTCGTTGCTTGCCAGTTGCCGCAGATTTGAGATAAAGCCATACATGTCCAGGTAGTTGGCACTGTCGGTTACCACAGTGCGCAGAGTGTCATCATCCGCCAGTGAGGCAGCGGCATAGGCTCGCCTGAACAAAGCCAACTGGTCGCGAAACAACGGCCGCACTGTCTCCGGGTTCCAGTTATGGTATTGAGCACACACTGTGCCCTCGATGCGCTCCAGGGGAAGAAATATAGAGTCGAACTCAGTTTCAGGATCCACACCAGATTGTGCATACAGGGAACTGCTGGCGAAAAACAGCAATGAGTAGAGTGAAGTTCCAATCCTGAGTTTAGCCATTGCCGTTTTTCGCTGTTAAAACCGTTGTGCTTTCTGAGTTCAGCCTATTGAGGGTCTGCCGGTTCTGTTAGATCGATAGTGAATGGCGGGTCGAAGCTGCGTTCATCCTCCGGCAAGATGATGGTGGTCCGTGGTGGCGCCACATAACGAATAGTAGGATCGCCGTAGCGCGATTCCAGCAGTAATCTCTCTGCTTCTTTGTAAATCGACGGTGGTTGCGCCTCAGGGCCAAAGGCAAAACTGAAGCTGCCACGAATGAGTTGGTCACCGTAACCTAGTATGGCCCAGTCAGCGGTGTAATAGGCTGCTTCAGGTAATACTGGCAATTGCCATTGAAACGCATCATTGGGACGCGGGCTATAGCGAAAGTCGATGTCCACCCACTGGTGATTCTCATCCCGCAAAATCAATTTCACCAACCGCACTCTGGCTGGAAAATTCAAACTCAGGGAGGCGGGGGCCACAGCCAGCACCGAGTCGTCGGTGGGCTGGGTTTCTGTTTTGCTGAGGATTTCGGTACTATTCGCGCTCAGCCGATAGATATGACCGCTAGTCGGCTGCGCCCATAGCGAAGCACTGCTGATCCCAACAAGGAAGGCACAGATGATCGACAGTAGTTTCGCAGAATTTGGGTTTCGGTTTTTCTTATTCACAGCCTGACTGACAAGGCACAGGGCCTGTTATCTCTCGCGGGATTCTTCAGAATTCGCATTGTTATCAAGGTCTAAGAATACCATAGTGTGCTGCCGGAATAGGATTTTGGCGCTGTGAACGGCACTGAGAAAAGGCTCAATGACACAATCAAATTTAGACTCAATCCTCGCTGAGTTGCGCGACAGCGACTCCAATAGCACCCATTTCGATGAAAGCTGGTCCCAGGGGCGATCAGCGTTTGGCGGCCTTTCTGCGGCGTTCGCTGTGACAGCCATGAACAAACTGGTGGATAGCGATGTGCCCATGCGTTCATTGATGGTGTCATTTATCGCGCCAATTCCACCGGGTTCGGTGAGTGTGGAAACGCGCATTCAACGCCGCGGTAAGAATGTCATCCAGCTGAGTGCCGATGTGATGTCAGAGGGCAATTGCTGCCTGCAAGCGATGGGTGTGTATGGGCGCGGCAGAGAGGCTATCGCTGTACCACCAAAAGGCGAGTTCCACCCTCCGCCCAAAGATCAGGGTATTCCCTTTATGGCCCATGCCAAACGCGTCCCTTCATTCATCAGTTACTTCGATGGCAGTTGGGCGAGCGGTGGCCTGCCCTTTTCCGGTCGACCGGAAACAGAACTGGATCTGTGGGCAAAACATCAAGTGGATATGAGTGAATTTCCAACGGAAGCTTTGGTTGCCATCGCCGACATCCCGCCGCCGGTTGTGCTTTCCCACTTTGACAAACCCCCGGTGCCTGCCAGTTCGCTTACCTGGTCACTGGAATTTCTCAAACCACCGGAAGAGGTTCCAATGGACTGGTTCTTTTTACATTTTGATATGGAAGCTGCTGCGGAAGGTTATACCCAGCAATCCGGAAAGATTTATACGGAAGATGGCACTTTGTGTGCACTGTCCAGGCAGTGCATGGTCTACTTTGGCCCACCCCCATCAGAAAACTGAGACCCACCGTCAAACCGTCTCTTTCAGTAAGCGACGCTCTTACGAAAATCAGTGAAGCCTATTTAAAAGTAAAACCCTGCCCTGCCAGAAAGTCCCGCATGTGCGGTCGACTCTTTTCAGACAGCAGACTCGCCACCTGCTCTGACCAACTGATGCCGTGACCACCACCGGTGCGGGTTCGGTAGTACTCGCGGATAACCTCATCGTACTGGGTGATGGCTTCCTTGTCCCCGGTTTCGTTATAGACATCTTGTTTCACTATAACGGACAGGGGCAGACGGGGTTTGCATTCAGGATTTTGGTCCGGATAGCCCAGACACAAACCGAACACCGGATACACGCCCCTGGGCAACTGGAGCATTTCCGTAATCGGCCCCGGGTTATTGCGAATGCCACCGATGTAACAGATTCCCAGACCAACAGACTCTGCTGCTGTCACCAGACTCTGGGCCATCAAGGCAACATCAACCGTGGCAATGATGAAATGCTCGGTGTAGTTGCCTTCAAACGGTTTGCCGTATTCTTCACAGTAGTTGCCGGCCCGTTTCAGGTCTGCGCAAAACACCATAAATTCCGCTGCACTTTCCACATACTTTTGATTACCGGCTAATTCGGCAAGCCTGGCACGGTTCTCCGGATTGGTAACGCGAACGATAGTGGACCCCTGCAAAAAACTCGAGGTGGCGGCCGATTGCCCGGCGATGAAGAGGTCCTCTAGCAGTTCCGGTGCAATGGCTTGATCGGTGAATTTTCGAATACTGCGATGGGATTTCAGTAAGTCTAATACTGAGCTCATTAAACTATTCCTTCAAAGAGATTGTGGCGACGGGGAGCCGAAATGTTTACTAGTTGCCGAGGAGGTGATCGAAAAACTCGGGAATGACATCGTTTGCCGCATTGGATTCTGCGTTGAAAAGCAGCACCATACCAATATTCGCGTCAGGGGCAAATGCCATTTCGGAACGGTAGCCACGTACGCCGCCACCATGATGGACTACCCTCAGCCCTTTAAAATCAAACACTCGCCAACCAATGGCGTAGTACGCCTTCTCCAGACCTGACCACCGATTGAAATAGTTACCATAGGGTGTTTCGATGACTGGTTCGTGCAGTTCCGTGAGAAAGTCATGGCCGAATACCTCAGGAAAAGCACCGAGGTTGGCACGCAACCACATGCTCATATCAAACACACTGGCATTGATGCCCGATGCAGGCGCCACCGAATAATAAGCCGGGTTGGTAGTGGTGGCATGCCAACGTCCTCTTACCAGACGGTGGGGATGAGTGGATTCTGGATTGTTGATATAGGGCTCATAGCCGAGGGATGCGGTGACCATACCCAGAGGTCTGAATACATGTTCTTCCAGGTAGCGTTCATAACTGCTTCCCGTACTTTCCTCGACGACGTCGGCAATGAGCGAAAACACCACGTTCTGATAACCATAACAGTTACCCGGTGCGCAGACAGTGGGAATCTGATCGAAACGGTCTTTGATACGATCGTAGGCAACACCGTCATCCAGCAGATTGGAATAGGAATGGGGCATCAGTCCGGTCGAATGGCTGGCCACCTGCTTCAACGTAATATACCTGGCCCCTCTTCCATCCCCAAGTTGCATATTGGGAAACAAATCCATGATCCGGGTGTCCCAGGATTGCAAGTTTTGCTCTACCAGCAAGGTGGCCGCAGCCCCTGCGAATGTCTTCGACATCGAAGCAATTCTAAAGATGGAATCGGTGGTAATTGGAGGCCTTTCATCGACATGACGAACTCCCCAGGTCTGCAGATACATGATGCCTTCCCGGGAGACGATAGCGATCGCTGCACCAGGAATGCGTTTGTCTGCCATCACAGCTTCTAACCAGTCGACATACTCAGAGAAATCATAGTTGTAAGGCAACGGACTGCCGGATTCAGCAGCTCTCGCTACCGTAGAAAGGCTCAGCGCCAGCAGCAAGCCACTTAGCCAAGTGATGCGGGTGAGATGTGTAAGCAGTTGGATCACGATAATTCGATGAGATTTAATACATCAGTCTGTCTAGGGTCAGAATCCATCCCGGCAGGAAAGTTCCTAAGCTGGCCGCTGGTACTGGGGTAGCCACTAGTCCGAGCAGCAACTTAACACATAAAAAAAGGCCGATCTAACTAGAGTTAGATCGGCCAAGAGGGGGCACATTTTAGTGCACAGAGGAGTCTGTTACCCACCACAATGGGTGGGCCCGGAGGCCTTTAATCTAGGGAACCAGCAGCAGGAGTTCCCGGTCATCGCGCAATACCGTCATGGCGGTAAAGCGACCACTGTCCTGCACTTCCGAATTGAACTCGTCGACGTCAGCAACCTGCTGCCGATTGACCTCGACAATCACATCGCCGGCACGCAGCCCGGCAGAGAAAGCCCGGCTCTGCGGCTCTACTGCCGCCACTACCACACCTTCTGATACAGCCACTTCGTCTTGTGCTTGCAGATTGCGCAAACTGGCACCGCGAAACCCACCGCTCTCCGCGGGTCGGGAGTCTGCTGTAGATGCCACGCCGGTTTCGTCACCGATCACAGCTTGCACAGTAATCGACTCACCTTCTCGAAACAGCAGCAAATCGACTTCCTGATCGCGGCGCAGCAGGCCTACTCGATTACGTAAGTCGCGCCCGCTATCGATTGCCTCACCATCCAACTCGACGATGACATCAGACACTTGAATGCCAGCGCGCTCAGCAGCACCGCCTTCCAAGACACTTGTCACCAGGGCACCGGATTCAATATCCAGATCTAAAGCCGATTGCACATCGGGAGTCAGCGAAGTGATAGTGACACCCAACATGCCGCGACGAACCTCACCATCTCTCTCAAGATGGGCAGTAACGGCGGCGACCATGTCGACCGGTACTGCGAAACCGATTCCGTTGTTACCACCATCACCGCTGATGATGGCGGTATTGATGCCAATCAGCCGCCCTTCCATATCAACCAAAGCTCCACCGGAGTTACCCACATTGATAGCTGCATCGGTCTGAATAAAGTCTTCGTAGTTAGCGTTGTTTAATCCAGTCCGACCAAGGGCGCTGACGATTCCAGAGGTGACGGTTTGCCCTATACCGAAAGGATTGCCAATGGCCACTACAAAATCGCCTACTTGCACCGAATCGATTGCCGCCAGTTCGATATCTGTCAGGTTATCTGCGGCAACTTGTAACAGCGCAACATCGGTGTTGGCATCGCTACCCACCAACTCTGCTTCCAGGGCCCTGCCGTCACTGAGCTGAACCGTGATGCTGCTGGCTCCGTTGACAACATGATGATTGGTGACAATAAAGCCTTCGGCTGCATCGATGATTACACCGGACCCAGCACCAATAGAAAACGGCCTTCGATTGCGATTCTGCGTTTCGGGCAAATCAGGCAGGAACCGCCGCAACTCTTCCGGCACTCTTTCACCCTGAAAGAAATAGCGACTGCTGGTGGGAATGGCCTTTGACACCCGTATGTTCACTACCGCAGGTGTAACTGACTCCAGCATGGGTGCCAGTGACGGGACTCCCCTTGCCAAAGCCTCGTCGCTGACGGCGAAACTACCTGGAATCCAGGCTAGTGAAAGCACCACCAATAGCAGTGCTGGCATCCGAAACTTTCTCTTCATAACTATCTCCGAACAATTCATGGCTCAGCCTCGCTAAGTTGCTGAGCGCGATGGCAGGAAATTTAGGGTCAGAGGGCTGCAATTACCTGAAATTGCAATGAACTTTATGTCCAGAAAAGCTACAGAGTGGCTATTCCCGTACCGACTGGTGGACAAATTCGCTAAAATTTCAGCTATCCAGACTGGTTTGCGACGAGTAGCTGGATTTGTAGGTAAACACCGGATTTTCTGAAGGTTTCATGAAACAAAACGGACTCTTTTGGCGTCTATAATAGGTAGCAGCACAAGTTGCGATAACGAGCCGTTTTCCTGGCAAAGCACTGGTGGTATTGGGGGAATAATTGATGGATTCCGAATTGACTGTGACACAGTCCGATATAGATCTTGATGATCCGCAAACCGTCGGCAGAGACAAGATTCTGACTGAAGATTTTTACCTCGGCGAGTGGCGCGTACGACCACTATTAAATCAACTGCAGCAACGTGAAGGCGAACTCACCCGGCACCTCGAACCACGATTAGCCAAGCTTCTCTGCTACCTGGCAGCACACGAGATGCAAGTAGTAGATCGAGAAACCTTAGTGTCTGTATTGTGGCCCCGCGTCATCGTCAATGAGAATTCACTGACTCGTGCTGTGTCAGAGCTGCGCAAGCAACTGAATACACCCGATCAAACTCTCGTGTATATCGAAACCATCCCCAAGCGAGGCTATCGTCTCTGCTTACCGGTAGAAGCTGTTGCCGTTGGCTGCGATTCTCCGAACGAAAGCAGTGGCGCTGAAAATTCGCTCCCAAACAATTTCGAACACACTCAGTTCTTACCGCTTTATTCACAGGCCAAGCAATCTGCAGTGGCGGCGCTTTGCCTTAGCCTGGTACTTGGCGCCTGGCTGCAATTCAATGACTCAACAGTAGAGACATGGTCAGCGGATCAACTGGCGGATGAGCTAGTGGTGAGTAGCGATAACAAAAACTTCAGCGATGAGGTGATATTAAGCTCATCTCTTACCACGGAGATGGACGTTGAAAGCATCAGTCCACCGGTACTGTCCCAGGATCAGGATCAGTTCGCCTACATCCAATACGATCACACTGGTTCCACCCTGTTCCTCGGCCAGGTAAGCGGCGCATACGAGCCAGTACCGGTGTTTAATAGCGTAGACATCCTGTACAACCTGGCTTGGTCACCGGTGGGTAATGCCCTATTGTTTGCCAGCAAGCCGCCGCTGACGACAGCATTGTTCGATAAAAATCTGGAACAAGTTTCGGCGCTGTATTCCTTCGATCTGGAATCGTTCAGATTGAGTAAGCTGGTGGAGAAATCGCCCTTCGAGCAAACTGCTTCAGAAGTTACAGAACTCAGTCTCACTTAAGATCCAGCGTTCAGTCACGGGTGACATGTGTAGCGAAAAAGCGGCTACATATGATTCATTGGGTCTACCACCGTTGAGAAATAGGCCGTCACCAGCAACAAAACGCTGGCAACGCCCACCTCCACCCGCAGAGACTTGCGAAATCCCTGCAAACCCTTGCTAGCCAGAAGCTGTGGGACCAGTCGAAGTTTGTTGATCGCCGCTATTCCCAGCAGCGCTGCCACCAGCAGCAGCTTGATTGAAAGTGTCCTGCCATAGGGGCTGGTCAGCAGCTCGGCGGGTGAATGAATCAAATTGAGGGTCAGAATCACACCGGCGACCAACAGTGCACCGACAAAAAATACAGCGTGATCACCGAATTGTTTAAGCACGATTTGAAGCCGATCAGTATCTGTGCTGTTGGAAAACTCATAGAGTGGGTACAAGGCACCAATCCAAATGGCAAAGGCTGTGAAATGAACCGCCAGCACTACCTGTACCGATAAGGCCAATACCGAGACATGCCCTCCATAGCGGAAGCTGAACAGCAGCAAACCAAAACTCAGGCAGTGGAAAACCAGATTACGCTTGTAGAAATTCAATTGCGGTGGCGCGGACAGTAAATGGCTTTGTCGCAGCATGGCGGCGCTGGTCGCGATAATGAGGGCGAACGCCGCGAGCCGATAGAGACTCAGATCTCCAAGGGGTGTATCCAACAAGATTTGGGCCATACCCCAATCAAAAGCCCCCGCAATGCCGGAGTTGTTAATCTGCCCCACCTGAACGAGGAAGTTCAGCAACACGGCCTGGAAGCCTAACAAGCCTCCTATCAGTTGATACAACAGAATACGTTGCACCGATTGACGGCGCCCGTCGCCATAGAGCAATAGCGAAAGCGCGCCCCCCAAAGAGGACGCAGCTCCGAGATAAAACAAGAATTTGCAGAGTAGACTGGCAGTTTCCCAGGCGTTGGGAATGGTCGACATCTCCATTCCTGGCTCCTCGTACCAACCAGCCTTTAGCGGAGAGGCTTAGTCAGCGGAGCTTGCGGCCCCAACTACAAAGCTGAACGAATTGGAAACGGTGTGACCATCTGCACCAATAGCTGCCCAGTTCACCGTATAGCTACCTGCCGTTACATTAGGGGTCTCAATAGTGAAGCTCGACAGGGCTTCAGCAGAAGGCCTGAATTGCGTGGGGACAGCTTTGCCAGATCCCATGAGTTCCAACTTCACCAGGCGCACCGGGCCGTTAAAGACCAGGTTGATTTCAGCGGGTGGAGCCTGAACAGTTGATTCGTCGGCAGGAGTAGATTCTTTCAAGGCCGTGTGGGCGCTGGCAGTGCCAGCGAACAGAGCAACAACGGCAAAAAGCGCAGCGGAGCGGAGCAGGCTGGCGGGCAAGTCGAAGAGTTTCATAGGGTACTCTCTCATTTCTGGTAAGGGTTAGCTGTTAGGGGTTTGAATTTGAACGTAAATTATCGCAAGGGGGCGCTGCATTTCCTAGGCGAAAACAGTGACTTAACTGCGACATTTCGTCACAGTATGTAGCTTACAGACTAGCTTTCCTTGCGCTGCCAGACCTGCTTCAGGGGGGACAGGTTGATTTCATCAACCACCGTGCCAGCTCTCAAGCTCAGCACGCTAAGTACAAGCTCGGCGATATCTTCAGCGACGATGGCATTCTCCGCATGATCCCCGGGCTCAAAACCAAGCTCATCGAAAAACTCAGTTCTCACGGCACCTGGATTTATCAAGGTCACCTTTACTGCAGATTTTGCACACTCTTCCCTAAGCGCTTGCGCAAATCCTCGAATTGCGAACTTGCTGGCGCAATAGATACTCCCCTGCTGCGTACCTCTTAGCCCCGCTTCAGAACCCATGAAAAGAATATCACTGACACCAGACTGCTGCTTCATTGTTGGCAGCACCGCCTTGGTCACCAAGACATGGCTAAGAAAATTCACCGCCATTACCTGTCGGATATCGGCTGCGGAAAGCTGTTCCAGATACCCCATCCTGCCAATGCCAGCATTATTAACCAGGGCACGGATAGGAAGCTCTATAGTCTTTATCAGCGACTTCATTTTTTCAGGCAGGCCTTCCGTATCCGCCATGTCGATTTCTGTTGCGCAAAAATTCTTATGCTGTAACTCTGACTGAGTGAAGTCTCTTGCCACGCCATGCACATGAAAGCCTGCATCCAATAGTTGCCTGCTTATTTCAAGCCCAATTCCGGACGATGCGCCGGTAACAATTACTGCCTGTTCTTTGTTTTCCATTTCACTCCATAGATTCGCTGTTATTGTTTATAGCTTTACACTCAGGCACAACGATAGTAACTCTCAGGTTCTATATAGGCGAGCAGCATGGTCTCCAAATCCTGAAGCAACGACTCCTGCTCATGAGCTAACGAGACCATGCCATCATCCAACTGAGTTTCACGAGCAAGCAGCGGCTCTTCCGGGTACAGTTTGACGATCTTCTTGTAATAGTCCACAGGCAACCTGAATTCGCCAAGACTGGCCGAATGAATTCGCCTTCTATCCAACTGTGAAAAAACCAACTCAAACAGCTCCTTGTACAGTGACAGAGTATTGGTTTGCGCAATCACTGGCTCAAAGCGCAGCGCTACAGGCCAGCCTGCATTTTGTAAACGCACCAGCGCGTCGAGTCGTTTCGCGATACTGGGCACTTTATGCTCCCATTGCTCACTCTGCACTTGTGGCGAAAAGCTCATGGCAATCACACAATTGGCCAACGGCTCACGTTCAAGCAGGAACCGGATTTGCGTACTCTTGGTACGGATCTCCAGGAAGTGTTCAGGGTGTCGTTGAAAACAGGGTAAAAACGATTCGCAGAACGCGCTGACAGGCTCCAGTGCCAAACTATCGCAGTCGTAGCCGCTATAAAACACACTGCCGGCTGGCGCGTGAGCTATCGTCGCCTCGATATCCTGTTCGAAGTCTTCATAGTTAACAAACAGAACATAGTTTGCAGATCGGAACATGCCCTGCAGAAAACAGTAGCGACAATCGTAAACACAGTTCAACATATGGGAAAAGTAAAAGCCCTTCCCGGCCGACCCCGATTCAAAACCGTAGCCTTCGGGCGTCGGCAACACCCGCCGCCCTGACTTGTGAGCCAGAATCAATGCGGGTTGTTGTTTTTGCAAACGAAAGTTCTGCTTGGCGCGATTGAAGACTTCGCCGTACTGTTGAATAGCAATCCGGGGGACTTCAGGTATGCGTTGTAAAATAGACCTGACCCGCGCCGAGTCTCTTACTGCTTCTTCGATGTAAACACTTGAGAACATACCGGATGACGCTATTCCTGCTCCAATAGTGGCAGTCTCAATCTGCGCACTAACTCGCGGCCATTAAGCGTGCCCAATGTGTTCGGGGTTAGCAATTCTGACAACCGTTGTTGTATTCCAAACGCATAGTAACGCTGACAGAGCCTTTGCACCTGGACACGTTGAGTGGCAGTCAAATGCACCTGTTCCGAAAACCGGGCAAACTCTGGCGTATCCAATTGGGTCTCAATCATGCGCGCACGTAAAGATTGCAGATCTGCCACTAAGCTGTTGATCAGGTCGGTGTTAGTCTGAAACAACTGCAACACTTTGTCCGGAGTGATCCTGTCCGCACTATGGGCCAGATTATCAGAGATGATCTTAAGACTCTGCACCAGCTCCAGATTCGTGTGTGCAGTGGCGGCCTGGAAAAACCCGAATGCTTCCATATCGTAGGCAACATTCTGTGGGTAGTTTAATTCCGGCTCGTCCACCGTATGCAGTTCCCCAACCTGTTTTATGGCTAGCAGAGGTGCCGGGTAAACCGCTTCTCCCGAACTGCGATTTATAATCTTGTTGGCTAACAGCGGTCGACCCAAGTCGAGCGTTTGATGGCCGGCAATCCCGATATTCATCCAGGCCTGGATTGTCTGTGCCTGGTTCTGCTGGGCGAGAAAATTCACCGCTTCTTGCGCCCAGTGCTGCCCTTGCCCCGACACGATAAGCCTTAGCTTACTGCCTTCGTAGATCGCCGGATCACGTGAAATCTGCCGCATGTCAAACAGTGCGATTAATGGTTTGGCCTCAAGCTTGTGGGCAATAACCAGGTTTAATTCAGTTTCCATGATCAATTCCGAACTCGCTCAACACCTGTTGGCAATGGGCTATCAACTCCGTGTTGTCGCGCTTCTTTGCACCAAGCTGCAGCACTCTGCATTTCTCTAGCAGAGTGTCACGGGCCATGGCTTCCTGCTCAGGCGTTAAGTCGCCCGCTCTCAACAATTTTGCCAGGGCCGCGACCCGGAAGCGATCCATGCCCCAATGCTTTTGCGAAAGTTGATCTTCATGGCCACCGTATTTGCGCAAAAGGTGTTTGTCGATGTAATGAACAGGTAGTCGAGAACAAAGGCGTAGCCACAGATCATAGTCTTCGCAAGCCGGGAGGTTGTCATCAAAGCCACCCCATTCTTGCAGGAGGCTACGACGCAATATCACCGCCGAGGGTGAGATCGCACACAGAGTCAGACATTGGGCAAAAATATCTCCACCCCGTTTCTGATGCTTGAGCATAGGGTTCACTCGCGAACCGTTGCGAATCCAAATCTCGTCGCAGTGAACTATTGCTGCATCGATGTCATTAGCGATCACCTGGAATTGCTCAGCCAGTTTGGTAGGCAGCCATTCATCATCTGAATCGAGAAAAGCCAGCCAGGGAGCCTCACTCTCTGCTATACCAAAATTTCTCGCCGCACTTACGCCCGCATTTTCTTGTTGCAGTAGTTTAATCTGTGGATAACGTGCAGTGATGAAATCACCGCTACCATCCCTCGAACCATCGTCGACAACAACGATTTCCTGTGGTCGCTGGGTTTGGTTCAGGACAGAATCGATGGCTCGCGCCAGGGTGTGTTTTCGATTATAGGTAGGAATTATTACTGCAACAGGCAGGGTCATGACGAATGTGCAGTTAAATTATTCTGAGGCACGGCGCAGCGAACGTTTTTACGAGTTTCTGTGTCGCCCCAGACAGACTTATGCGGGGGCCACGGCCCCCAACTTGTTATTGATACTTCTTATTGATTTATTGATATTTTGCTAACTCTTTGCGGGCAATCACACGACGATGCACCGCATCAGGCCCGTCGGCCAGGCGCAGGGTACGCTGACTCGTCCACAGTGATGCTAATGGAAAATCCTGAGACACACCGGCCGCCCCGTGAATCTGAATTGCCTCATCGATAACTTTCAGTGCCATGTTTGGAACTGCCACTTTGATTTGAGAAATGGCATCCCGCGCCGCCTTATTACCAATGGTATCCATCAGCCAGGCTGCTTTCAGAACCAGCAGCCGACACATTTCGATCTCAATTCGCGCATCGGCGATGATATCGTAGTTAGCACCGAGCTCTGCCAGCGGCTTACCGAAAGCTTCCCGGTCCAACGCACGTCGGCAGATCAAATCCAGCGCTTTTTCGGCCGCACCGATTGAACGCATACAATGGTGAATGCGGCCTGGCCCAAGCCGGCCTTGAGAAATTTCGAAACCCCGACCACGCCCCAGAATGATATTGCTTTCAGGTACGCGCACGTTGTGAAACTTGATATGCATATGCCCATGGGGTGCATCGTCACGACCAAACACATACATGGGGCGCACAACTTCAACCCCTTCCGCGTCCATGGGTACCAGAATTTGTGATTGCCGATTATGCTTGGGAGCACCCGGATCGGTCACCACCATAACAATCATTATCTTGCAGCGAGCATCACCGGCACCGGAGATGTAGAACTTCTCGCCATTGATGACCCATTCGTCTCCTTCCAGCACTGCACTGGTGGATATATTGGTAGCATCGGAGGAGGCCACATTGGGTTCTGTCATGGCGAAGGCAGAACGAATCTCGCCCGCCAACAACGGTTCTAACCAAGCCTTCTTCTGTTCCTCAGATCCATAACGCTCCAGCACTTCCATATTGCCGGTATCCGGGGCACTGCAGTTAAATGCCTCCGACGCTAGCCGACTGCGGCCCATGATCTCTGCCAGATGGGCATATTCCAGATTGCTGATACCAGCCCCACCCTGGCTTTCTGGCAGGAAGAAATTCCACATACCCATGGCTCGCGCCTCATCTTTGAGGGCATTCAGTATTTCGTCTTGTCTTGGGGTATGGGACCAGCGGTCACCGACACCAACCTCGGTGTAATACTCTGGTTCGACGGGCTCAACTTTGTTTTCAACGAAGTCACGAATCTTCTCGCGAATGTCCGCCATTTCTTCTGAAAGACCAAGGTTCATCATGGAATCTATTCCTCTCGACTACTCCAACTGTTAACTGCTGATTGTACCACCACCATCGATAACAATGGTTTGCCCGGTGGTAAAACTTCCAGCCTCGGAGGCCAAGAAAATCGCTGCGCCGGCGATCTCATCAGGCTCACCAATCCGGCGCAAAGGGTAATTGGCAACAGTCGCTTTATAAATCTCAGGGTTTTCCCATAGCGCCCTGGCGAAGTCGGTTCGCACCAGGCCCGGCGCGATGCAGTTTACCCGTACATTTTTTGGCCCCCATTCGACGGCCAGGTTTCTGGCTATCTGCATATCAGCTGCTTTGGAGATGGCATAGGCGCCCAAGGTTGCCGTCCCCTTCAGACCACCAATGGAGGACACGATCACAACTGAGCCACCTCCGGATTCCGCCATCTCCGGAATAACCAACTGGCAAAGACGATGCACGCTACCAATATTGGCATTCATGACCTTGTCAAAAGCAGCGTCGGGAATTTCCTGTGAAGGTCCGAAGAAGGGATTAAGTGCCGCATTGCAGACCAGACAATCAATTTTCCCCCATTTGGCTTTGGTCTCTGCAACGAGATTCTGCAGTTGTTCCGGGTAATTGATATTACAGGCAACGGGTAGAGCCTCTCCCCCCTTGTCAATAATGCCATTGGCCACTTCATCACAGGCGTCCTGATTGCGACTCGAGATCACTACCTTGGCGCCGTGCTCGGCCATACGTTCGGCGATTGCCTTACCGATTCCTTTGGTCGATCCGGTAATCAGTGCCACTTTATTATCGAGACTGAACAAGCTCATTACTTTATTCCTGCTGGGCTGGTTGTTTCTTGTAGGCGCGCCAGTCTATCGCAATTCCACAGGAGCCGATACTGGCCCAGTGAACGCGAAACAGAGGGTTAGATGCAGGGTGAGCAATGCTGAAGAAAACAGCAAATAGACAGCCGGTCTATCAGAGTATAAGTGCGATTCAGGAACTGCATGCCGCAAAGCTCAGCTGGATCGAAGCTGTTGGATTCATCGCTACAGAGCACCGCTGCGGTCCTGGAACTCCCGCACGGTCAAATCGAAGAAAGGATTCTCAAGATCAACTACTCGCGCCTCTCGACCTGTGATTGCACCTTCTATAACCAGCACCAACATATAGACAGCCAGAGTGGCCAGCAAGACACTAAAACGGTTGCGTAACAAAAGTTTCTTTAATTGCAACATGGCTTTCCCTTAATCAATAAATCGGCGCATGCAGATTGCTCCCACCAGCAGGATGCTACCCACCAGCACACCAAACAGCATGTCATAGCTGAACAGGCGATCAGCCACATCTGAAAAATGATAGATGATGTAGTGACTCGGGTTACCGCGACTTTCGACCCAATTCGCCAGGTACTGTGAACCAAAGATAAAATCCTCGAGGAAACCAATCAAAATAAACACGCCTGCTGCCCAAAGAATGGGTGTACGTTTTGCAAAAGCCGAAAATAGCAGCAGCCAGCCCACCGATGGCAATAACCACAGCGAGGTAACGAAGGCTGAAAGATAGACCAGAGCTAAGCTGGCCACTGCTCCTAAAAACAGGTATCCGAGTCCTGCTACTTGCACATCCAAAATAATTCCAAAGAGGGTCAGCGACAACAGCGCGATCACATAGACAACGAACAGAACCGCCACATAGAAAACCGGTGCCACAATGGCGATTGTTACTACTTTCGAGAGCACGGTTTTCACATTGGAAACAGGCATGGATTGCCAAAAGAACACGCTCATGTCCTTTCGATCCTGATACAAAGCATTCAGAAGATAGATAAGCCCACAGAAGAACAACATCATCATGAACGGAATCGCTGGAATCATGAGAATTGGTGCCATTTCAGTCGGTGACAAGCCTTCAAAAATTACAGACAGGTATTCGATTCCCGTCGCCAACTCCCATCCCGGTGTCAAGGAAACAAACCATGCCGCGAACACAAAAAGAAGGAGAGCCAACACCGCCGGGGCGCCAATAAAGAGATTGCGGTTTTCCAGCACTTCACGATAAAGCAGTGCAATAAACTGATTGAGGGCCAGCTTATTCATGTTCGCCCTCCTTCATCTTGGCAACAAACAAATCTGCCACACTTGGCGTTCCTGTCTCGCCAAACGGTTCGAGTTGGGAACGGGGCACGGATTCGAAGGTATAGGCTTTCTTGCCCAGCAGATCACGGGTATAAATGGGTTTAAGGGCATCGGCTTGTGCCAGATGTTCCGGCTCAATGATGACCTCAGTATAGAGAGCATCCAACTCTGCCATTTGCGCATCCAGAATGATCTTGCCTTTGTTAATGAAAACCAAATGGGAAAGCAGGGTTTCGATTTCTTCAACCTGGTGCGTACTGATAATGATGGTGCGATTACCATCGTAGTAGTCATTTAGTAAGCGGTCGTAGAACTCTTTACGATAGATGATATCAAGACCCAGGGTGGGCTCATCCAGAACCAGCAGTTGCACATCAATTGCCATAACTGTTGCCAGGTGCAGCTGCGTTACCATCCCTTTGGACAATTCCTTGATGCGCTTTCGCGGTGGTATCTCGGTCGTGCTTAAAAACTTCTCCGCACGCGCTCTGTTGAAGCGTGGGTGCACAGCCTCTACATAATCAATGAGTTGATTGACACGTAGCCATTTCGGCAAGATTCCCACGTCGGCAATAAAGCAAACTTCTTCCATGAGTTTGTGACGTGCATCTCTCGGGTCTTTTCCGGCAACAGTGAGATCACCTTCTACATCGCAAAGGCCAATTAATGCCTTCAGTGCGGTCGTCTTGCCAGCACCATTAGGCCCGATAAGGCCTGTGATGGAGCCAGGTGAAATACTTAGATCTACACCATCCAGCGCTTTAAAGTCACCATAGTGCTTTTCCAGATTGCGCGCTTCAACGATATTGTTCATCGCATGTTCCCGTTGTCGAAAGTGCGGACTGTAGTGTCCTAGAATACTATTTGGGTTTTCTAGTTATCAGTCCCAGACGTCTTGCCCTGCCCAGACGCTGACCGACCAAGTAATTCATCAGGCTCCAAACCCAGGCGCTCAATTCTTTCCCTGATGCCAGGCCACTCTTCTTCCAGAAACTTCGTTTTCTCAAGTTTGCCAAGTTTTTCTTTTGCTCCTTTAACCACATACATTCCTAGCCCCCGTTTTTTCTCGACGAGTTCTTCGTCAACCAGAATTTGAAATGCTTTCGATACTGTCAGCGGATTAATGCGCTGTTCGCTGGAAATCTGGCGCACGGATGGCAATGCATCGCCCTCTTGCAGGACGCCATCCATAATCAATTCAACCAATCGATCCCGTAGTTGCAGATAGATGGGTTCTTTGTTGTTCCAGATGATTTCCACTCACAGAAACCTTCTTGCTGAGTTGGTGTGCTACATAACTATAACACTAGATCAGCAAGATGCAAGCGCAATCATGGGTAGAATCGCTAACTCATTGTAATCATTGGTTTTATTTCGAGCAATTAAGGCCCGCAACAAGCGTGAGGCCGGACAGGGGTGTTATTTGCGGCGTTTTTCCAACACAGTGCCTGCATCCAATAACTGGTCAATTTCCTGCCGGGAGAATCCAAACTCATCGAGAATTTCACGGGTGTGCTGGCCAAAAGTTGGCGGCAGATGACGCAAATCACCAGGGGTTCTCGATAACTTGATGGGTGTACCCGCCATCTTGTACCAGTCTTTCTCGATGGTCATATCACGATGGTGAGTGTGGGGATGATCGACCACTTGTTGGGTATTGTGGATCGGGCCTGCGGCCAGACCTGCTTCAGCCAGTCGATTGGCAATGGTCTCACCATCGAAGGCTTTCAAGCGTGATTCAATTTCGGCCTTCAAGTCATCCCGATTATTCACCCGGTCGATGTTGTTCACGAAGCGGACATCGTCGGCCAATTCAGGACTGCCCAATTCCTGACGCAACTTGGCGAAAGCACGGTTATTACCCGCACCGATGAAGATGTCTACGCTGGCTGTGCTGAAAGTATCGTAAGGGCTAATGTTGGGATGGGCATTTCCAGTTGCCACCGGCACCTTACCCGAGAAGTTGAAGTTCGGGATATGGGGATGCATCAGAGAAACGGCGCAGTCATACAAGGTCATGTCCAGATACTGGCCTTGCCCGGACTTTTCCCGCTCGGCCATGGCCATAAGAATCGCTATAGCGCAATACAGGCCGGTTCCCATATCAACTGCGGCAAGCCCAAGGCGTGTTGGCTCACTATCTGCTTCACCGTTGATACTGAACCAGCCCGCCATCGCCTGAATAATGGCGTCATAACCAGGAAATCCGCCCCACGGCCCGTCACTGCCGAAGCCACTGATGCGGCAATGAATCAAGGAGGGAAACCGATCCTTGAGAACTTCTTCATAGCCCAAACCCCAGGATTCCATGGTCCCGGGCTTGTAGTTTTCAAGTAATACATCGGCGTTTTCCAACAAGCGTAGCAAGACTTCGCGGCCTGCTTCGGTGGATAGGTCCAATCCCATAGCCCGCTTATTGCGATTAACCCCTATGAAGTAAGCAGAATCTTGATCGTGGAAAGGTGGCCCCCAGTCGCGGGTCTCATCCCCTCGCGGAGGTTCAATCTTGATGATTTCAGCGCCATGATCACCCAGAATTTGCGAGCAGTATGGTCCGCCCAAGACCCTGCTCAAATCGATAACCAATTTGCCATCCAAGGCTCGAGCAACAGATTCAGGGATCATGGGTTTTGGGTTCCGCGTTTAGTCACTGACAATAGGTCTGGGGTGCGACCCAGCAAAGGGCGAGAAGAATAATGCAGCCCCCTATGGGGTTCAAGCTAAACCCATCAGTGCAGGTTGCTCGATGGCAACAAAAGATCCAGGGTAAGACCTTCCTTGGCAATCACTGTGCGGAGTATTTTCAACGCTTCAATCTGTATTTGGCGTACGCGCTCTCGCGTAAGCCCCACCTCTTTACCAACGTTTTCAAGTGTGTCGCCATCGAAGCCGAACAAGCCAAAGCGCCTGGCCAGAATTTCCTGTTGCTTCGGCGTCAACGAACTCAGCCATCGTTTCACACTGTTTTCGATACCAGCAGAATCGCAACGTTCTTCAGGCTCATTGGCAGCCGCACTGAACAGTGTTTCTACCAGAGGTAAATCCGAACCGGTGGAGGCCGGCACATCCACAGAAGCAATAGGCTTGTTCAGACACATCATGTCTTTTATGTCACTAACAGACTTGTCCAGGGCCGCTGCCAGCTCGTCAGGCGAGGGGTCACGAGACTGATTGACAGCCAGCTTCTGTTCTTCGCGCAGAAATCCATGCAAGGCTTTCACCACATGGACAGGTAAGCGGATGGTCCGGGTTTGATTCATCAAACCACGCTCGATACTTTGACGGATCCACCAAGTGGCGTAGGTGGAAAAACGAAAACCCCGTTCTGGATCGAACTTTTCAACGGCATGCATCAACCCCAGGTTTCCTTCCTCAACCAGGTCGAGCAGCGGCAACCCTCGATTGATGTAACGGCGGGCGATTTTCACCACCAGCCGCAGATTGCACTCGATCATCCGCTTACGGGCAGATCCATCTCCACTCTGCGCCAGCCTGGCTGTTATCAACTCCTCTTCTGCGCTGAGTAACGGGTTATAGCCAATTTCCCGAAGGTATTGTTGGGTCGGGTCGGCAATCCAGGTGGCTTTTCGAGAAGACGCCTTGCTGAGAGGTTTTCCCAACTGCCGGGCAGCGCAACCCGTTTGTGTCTCTGTAACTTCAGCGTTATGAGTCAAATGCGAGGTGCCAGGCAAGGATTGCAAAGCCTGTGGGTCAGAATACAAATCAGTTGGAGTAGCAGAAATAGCACTCATATCCAGAACCTCCGTGTTCTTGTCTTGAGCGTTTCTTATTATGTGGCTTGGGTAAGTGACTAACTTACTCGTGCATACTTGTGAGACTGGTCGATACAGTCTTTTCTCAGTATAGGCGCTTTAGCGTGGAATACCAGTGCTCCATCACAAGTATCTGCGGGAACGACTTCTGCATCCCGACTAAGCCGCAGAATCCTTCGCTGAGCTGGTGTTTGTGTGTGCGAAGAAATCCGCAGTGAAAAATTCAGCCACCATGATAGGTTTACCATGCAAGAAGAACAGACTACGTCGCCCCCAATGGCCAGACGCAGAGCGACAAAGTTGAAAGTTCGCGCGCAACAAACCAGGCTGTTCAAAGAGATATTCTCCGAGGGGTTTATTGTTTAGGGAGAACACTGCTGCCAGTGGCCCATCAGCCGCATGTGCAGGCATCAACGTATGGGCAAGTATCCAGTCCACGCCCTCACCCAGCATGGCTATTTTCCTCGACCAGAATTTATGCCCGTGAGCTATCGGTCCAAACTGTGCCCGCAGAGAATCAGTTTCTAACTCGCGCCAGCACTGTTCCCGAACCTGTAATTGAAAGCTATGGCCGGCAAGTTGTTTGACCCGTGCGGTCAGTGAGCCCTGTTGCAGCAATTCAGATTCAACACGAGAAGTCAGTCTGCCGCGGTAAGAGGATGGTGGGCCCCAACCCAAGTCGGGGCTCGTGATATCGACAGTGTCTGGGGAATTCATTGATACAGCACAGCCTGGCCTAATGCCTCTGCTCAAACCTCCACTGGGAGTGTCGTCGGCTTAACTAGCGCGGCTGATAATTTTGCAGGGTCTTGATAATGACGGTAATCACCCGGCGATTTCGCGCTCGACCGGTGTCGGTGTCATTACTGGCAACTGGCTGGCTTTCACCGAAGCCCCGGGCAGTGATTCGACCGGCGCTAATGCCGAACCGATCAATCATCACCTGCCTGACTGCTGCAGCCCGCCGCTCAGACAGCCCTTGGTTATATTCGTCTGTACCGCGACTATCAGTATGGCCTTCCAGTTCCACGACTACGTCGGGATATTGCTCCATGAAGTCTGTGACTTCTTCGATTTCATCGAAATATTCGGATTTCACCTCAGAGCGATCGAAATCAAAATTCACTAATAGTTCTACCCTTGCGACTTCCTCCACAGGAATAGGACAGCCACGCTCATCGACAGCATAGTTACGCGGGGTTTCCGGGCAGGCATCACCGGAATCGGCTACACCATCGCCGTCTGCATCGCGCACCGGGACACTTTCACTCACTTCTTCTCGCGTACGTGCGGGAGTGCTGGGACGTGAGGATGACGTTGTGGGACGTGCTGGTGATGAAGGGCGGGAAGGAGACGACTCACGACCTCCGAAGAAGTAGATCAGAGAAGCGTCAATGCCGTGGTCCCGATCTTCAAGATCGCGACCCAAAAAAGCAAAGGTACGGGCAGCAATACGCCACTGCCAGTTGTCATTGAAATCGTATTTGAGGCCAGCCCCCACTGCAGCCAGCGTGTCATTGCTGTCACCGAATTCGGTGTTGCCGATTCCACCAACAACGAAAGGTTGCCACTCACCGATTGTGCTACCAATGTCGTAGAACAAATCGAGGCGGTAATGATCCAGGTCTACATCACTCCCCTGAGGATCCTCAGGATCCATATCGAATGTAGCCAGCTCTATACTCCAGCGTTCCGCCAGCTGAAACCCTAGTCCCGCCGAAAATCCGGCATCATTATCAAGCATCACCTCGTCATCGAAGTCCATCCACTGCAAACCCGGTGCAATGTAAAACTGCCCTGGATCCGCCTGGGCAGCCGAAAACACTGAACTCAATAAGCTGATTTGCGCCAGCCGTATAAACTTGGATTGAAACTTCATAATCTTGTCCGGAGGTAATAAAAGCGAAACGTGAATTTAATGGCCCGCGATTATACGTGGCCGCCTCCCATGAGTGGAAGTAATCCGCCGATTCTTACCACGGTTTGCCTGCACAGAATCGAATTCGATGAAATAACAAGGCAACGACAATGGGCAATGGATAATGTGGGGCAATGAAAGTGGCCTGCTATCCCACGAAGATTTACAATAGAGCCTTCTGTCAGGACAGTTCCATTTCCCAAAGGCACATCGGTCTCATCACGAGGCCCCATTCGGAGCATTGACCCTTGTACACCTGGCGCGGCGAATTCAAGCGGTACCTCCTTATCTTCGCGGTGGTGGGTATCGTCAGCTATTTCTTTGGTGTCCTGCTGCCAAGCCTGCTGATACTAACCCTCATACTTTTAGGCATCGATCTGCTGCAATTGCACCGATTGCAGAAATGGCTGGCTATCGATCATGCCAGTGACAAATCAGCTCCCCCTGAGAGTTTCGGTGTGTGGGGTGGCGTATTTGATGGCATCTACCGACTGCAGAAGCAGGAACGACGAGCCAGTGCGCACTTGGAGAGTCTGCTGAATAAGGCACAGGAATCGTCCGCAGCTCTGGAGATGGGGATCGTGATGATCAATCGTCACAATAACCTGGACTGGTGGAACAGAGCGAGCGAAAGTCTACTGGGCTTGCGCCATCCGCAAGACCGGGGACAATCGATTACCAACCTGATTCGCGATCCGCAGTTTCACGAGTATTTCCATAGTGAAAACTATGATGATCCGCTGAAGTTGAATGCACCAGGGGATAGCACTCAGATTCTGGAGTATCAAATCGCGACTTTCGGTAAACATGAAAGGCTAATGATCGTGCGAGACATTACTCAGCTGCATCGATTGGAATCCATGCGGAAAGACTTTGTCGGCAACGTATCCCATGAACTTGGCACTCCCATAACAGTTATTAAAGGGTATCTGGAAGCGATCATAGACAACATGCAGGATCTGGACCCAAAGTGGCAGAAACCCATCCAACAGATGCACCAACAGTCAACGCGTATGGAAAACATCGTACGTGATTTGTTGCTGCTTTCATCCTTGGAAACCAAGCACCGACCGAAACCACAGGATTCGTTCTCATTGAGCAGTCTACTGTCAGAGATTCGTAACGACACATTACAGATTTATAAGAAGAAGTCACACAACTTCACTTTGGAATGCGATGCAAGTCTGGAACTGCTTGGAGATCGTGGCGAACTGTATTCTGCCCTCTCCAACCTTGTGGTTAACGCCGCCAAATACACGCCTGCCAATGGCACTATCAGTGTGCGGGTAGAACACGATGAAGAATCGCTGACAATCGAAGTTGAGGACAACGGCATCGGCATCGATGTACAGCATCTTCCCAGACTCACCGAGCGATTCTATCGTGTCGACGTCAGTCGCTCGTCTGAAACCGGTGGCACCGGCCTTGGATTAGCGATCGTAAAGCACATCCTGATGCGACATGATGGAGAGTTGAATATCGAGAGTGAGATTGGCGAAGGCAGCTGCTTTGTCTGCCGCTTTCCGCAAACCCGCTTTCGTCAGAGTGAGCCCGCTGTAGAATCTATTCCCCAAGAAAGTTCAGCCGACACCACCACCGAGTCACCTTCCACTACCCACTAACATGACAGTTTTATGACATTTTGATCATAACTGTCATAGTGTTATTCTGATTATCTTCCTGCGGTGATATCTCATGATTTTGAGATCATCGCTGAGTTCCAGGCTCAGCGATGGGCGCGCTTTTCCTCCAGGAACAGGCCGTACCAGGGAAGTTGAGAACATCGCGACAAGGGAAAAAGCAGGTGAAGCCTGCAAGCAAACTGTCGCTAAACAACGATCCAATAAATTAATCAGGTCTGTGGCAAAAAATTCTGGCAATGCGGTTCTCGAGCTGGTCAATCCCGACCAGCTCGCTCATGCGCCATCAGATGGTGAAATCGATCTTGATAGCCATGAGTTTTATGAAAATCGGGAACTCTCACATCTGAAGTTTAATCTTCGTGTGCTCAGCCAGGCCCGTAATCCGGCCCATCCGTTGCTGGAACGTCTGATGTTCCTGCTCATCTTCAGCTCTAACCTGGATGAATTCTTTGAGATTCGCGTTTCCGGCCTGAAGAAGCAGTTGGACTTCGGTCGCCAACGACCAGGGCCAGATGGCAATTACCCGGAACAGGTGTTGAAAACTATTCACACTGAAGTGCGGGAAGCCTTGGATGAGCAATATCGCATTCTCAACGAGGAGCTGTTTCCTTCTTTGGCTGAAGAGAACATTCACTTCCTGCATCGCAGCGAGTGGAGCGATGCCCTAATCGAGTGGACAAAAACCTATTTTCATGACGAAGTACTGCCCGTGATTAGTCCATTAGGACTTGATCCGGCCCATCCCTTTCCGCGTCTGGTAAACAAGAGCTTGAACTTCATCCTGTCGCTGGACGGCAAAGATGCCTTCGGTCGCGACAGTGGCCTGGCCATCGTCCCTGCCCCACGCTCACTGCCGCGACTAATCAAAGTCCCGAAAGAAATCATGGCAGAGGGTGACAATTTCATCTTTTTGTCTTCGATTATCCATGCCTATGTGGATGAGTTCTTTCCAGGCATGACTGTGACCGAGTGTCACCAGTTCCGGGTTACCCGAAACTCAGATTTGGAAATGTCCTACGTGGAAATTGAGGACGTGGCCAGTGCGCTGCAAGGCGAGTTGCATAGTCGACGCTTCGGGGCCGCCACCAAACTCGAAGTGAGCCTGGGATGTCCCTCAGAGCTAACCGACTTCCTGCTGGAAAGATTCAATCTGTCTGAGGATGAGCTGTTCCGCTTAGATGGCCCGGTGAACCTGCAACGCCTGACTGCCATGCTGTCTATGGTGGACAGACCAGAACTACGCTTCCCGAAATTTTCCCCAGGCACTCCGCCCGTCTTGGAAGAAGACAATGACATCTTCGCCGCGGTAGAGAAAGAGGATCAACTGCTGTTGCATCCTTATGAGTCCTTCATACCGATTATCGACTGGGTGCGCCAGGCGGCGAAAGACCCAACGGTGTTATCCATCAAGCAAACCCTTTACCGCACCAATGAGTCTTCGGAATTAGTGGAAGCCTTAGCGGAAGCTGCGCGCAACGGCAAGGAAGTTACAGTGGTCATCGAGCTGCGGGCGCGTTTCGACGAGGAAGAGAACATTAACTTTGCCAGCATCCTGCAGGAAGCTGGCGCGGTAGTGGTTTACGGGGTCATGGGCTACAAGACCCATGCCAAAATGCTGCTTTTCGTACGCCGTGTTGGCAACAAGCTGAAGCGCTATGCACACCTGGGCACCGGCAATTACCACCGCAAGAATTCCCTTATCTACACCGACTACAGTCTACTCACTGCCAATGACGCCCTGTGTGCCGATGTACACAAGGTCTTCCAACAGATCACTGGAATGGGCAAAAAGATTCATCCGAAATTGCTCATCCACGCCCCATTCAATCTGCGCAAGACAACTATCAAAATGATAGATGCCGAGGCTCAGGCGGCGCAAGAAGGCAAACCTGCTCGCATCATCGCCAAGATGAATGGTCTGACGGAGCCCAGCGTCATTAAAGCCTTGTACAAAGCCTCCCAAGCCGGTGTGAAAATTCAACTAATCGTTCGAGGTGTGTGTTGCCTGAAGCCTGGTATACCCGGTGTCAGCAACAATATTGAAGTAATTTCTGTCGTAGGTCGGTTCCTGGAACACTCTCGCGTTTACTATTTCGAGAATTCAAACTATCAGGTGTATTGCGCGAGTTCCGACTGGATGGAACGTAATTTATCCCACCGCATCGAAGTCTGCTTTCCGATCATCAAGAAAAAGTTGGCCCATCGCATTCTGGAAGAGATGGAAGCCTATCTGGCCGACGAGGTGCAAAGCTGGTGTATGCAGGCAGATGGTAGCTACCTGCCGATAGCGAACAACCAGAGCGAATCAGTTGGAGTGCAATCTATACTACTGAAGTCCCTTGCCAGAACTTAGGGTCAGGTAGCATTCATTAGAGATGAAGCAGAGATAACGCTAGTGTTTAGCGAAACTCACGTCAGGTAGGTCGGACTCTGTCATCGCGCTGAGAGTCTTTTCGTTTTTCACCATAAAGTCCAACATCCCTTCCCGCAACGCCGTTGCACTAAATCGCAGTTCGTCCACCTGATATGCTTCCATCAATCCTGTCAGCACACTCCATCCTGGCAGGGCCAGATCTCTGCGCGCTTCCTTAAGCCCATGCAGGCCCTCACCGGCAGCGATCGCCTGGGCAATAGTCGGCTTGACCTCATGCAGGGCTTGCAGGGATATTATCGCTGGTGGATGGCCCTGACCCTCACAGATATTGGCGAGCATCTTCACAGTGCCTGACGAAGCATGAGCTTCGCTCCAGCCCGCCCGCCTTACGCCAGCAGCAACACCGGCGAACACCTCACTGGCTGCTGATTTGGCTACATCCATGGCGCCCAGGATTTGATTTTTGTCTGCACTGCCATTGGTAAAAAACTGGTCTCGCCA
>JAKSCP010000088.1 GCA_022360535.1 Pseudomonadales bacterium
GGCGAGGATTTCAGCTAAGCTGAAATTCGAGTCAATCCCTCTCTCAGGAGCGCAAAGCGCTCCTTTCCAAATCCAGCAACAGATACTCTTAGGCGGTTGAGTTGTTAACTTTTTTGCATCGAGTGCGTAAGCGGCTAGAGTCCTCTCTCTGGAACGCAAAGCGGTCTTAGTTTACATACCTCTCAACCGAATACCCCAACCCCTCCAACAACTCCAACAAGCCATCCTCCCCAGGCATATGCAGCACCCCTACCAACACTAACTCAACCTCAGGACTGGACAAATACGCTTCTATCTGAGGTATCCAATCCAGATTCCTGTCTTTGAGCAACGAATTATAATCCTGCTCGTTTTCCAGAATCATTGCATCTAAAACCTCTTGCTCCAGCAGTTCTAAATCTCCGTATCTCCAGGCTTCAATAAGTTCCCGCAATCCAAACAAGGCGCTGCCGGACTCCAGGCTCTCCAGGGTTCGGGTAACGATCTCATCATCTGTAAGATGAGAATCTTGCTGTCCCAATGTCTGAAGTTGAAATTCATATGTTTCCAATGCAATAACACTCTTCTCATCAATCGTCGCCAGATTCTCAAAGTGCGACTCTACTCCGGCAATGATTCCTCGATTTGATAAATAGAACCCGGTCAAATCATTCATCGCCAGATTCGTTCGCCAAAACTCAACATTGGCCAAATGACCATTTTCCGCCTCGACGAAATCGCTGAGTGAGTTGTAAACATCTTCGCTGAGCCTTTGCTCTAGACTTTGTTGCGAGGGATCAAAGTACAAAGATTGTGCACTGAGTATTTCAATCTCGGTGGGAATTCCAACTTCAGTAATTAGTGAAACACTCTGTGTATATGCCGCATCGTAGGAACTGGGGAGTGGAAAATCCGATGATTCCAGTGCATGCACCGTACCCCCTAGAAACAAATGATTAGTTCCATCTGATACTCGCCACAACGAAGTAGGTCCCAGCCCCAGGTTTTCTGTTTCCAGGACCGAGAACTGATTGTCCTCACCCAGTCGCAACAGAAGGCGATACTGATCGTCTCCTACTCGAACGCTATCAAGCAGTTCATTGCTAATCGAATTAAAGGAAGCGGTACAACTTGGTCTGGGCGGAGTTTCTTCTGCTCCAAGCAAAACCAGTGTGTCACCCTGTAAACTCAACTCAAGACTGTAGTAGGTAGTTGAAGAGTCATCTGCGGCCGCAACGCAGGGCATGGACAGTACTGACGTACTTGTATCAAACACTGAAGTCTGGGCAGGCAGGCTCTGACTAGCACTCAGCGAAAAAACCAATAACAGGTATCTGATTCGGGAATTGAACACCGGCATAGACTATGACCCCCAACCGCAAAGCGGTTTTAGCGCCAATGTACCCCAAAATCCGTGGCACACCTAGTCACATCTTCTGGGTTCTGCAGAATTTTCCGGCAGGCACAAAAAACCCGGCAATGGCCGGGTTTGCGATTAAGTAGGGCTGAATTTACTCTTGCGGATCTTCAGTTTGCTGGTCACCGCCTTTCTCTTTTTGAATGCGCTGATAGATTTCTTCTCGATGCACAGCGACTTCTTTCGGAGCATTGACGCCAATCCTTACCTGGTTACCCTTTACTCCCAAGACGGTAACCGTTACATCGTCTCCTATCATCAGTGTTTCACCGATTCGGCGAGTCAAAATCAACATTGCTTTTCTCCATTTCCCAGTCCTTTGCGCGCTCCTTCATCAAGCTGGTACCTCGGAATCGCCCGAAACTACTGCTCTGCGCTAGCTGAATTGAGAACTAATCAGAAGTTTTCCGCAGTCTGGAGAAGACCTGATTAGTCAGAATTCAGGTGCAATTTGACCATAGTATCTGCCTATCTTGACAACTTGCCAAGGATTTCCGGTCGGAATTGAGACCTGAAACCGGCTCTAATACTACTATTTACTGCTGTTTTCGCCGTCCGGATCACTCAGATTGAACGCGCTGTGGAGCGCTCGCACTGCCAATTCCAGGTATTTCTCTTCGATAACGATGGAGATTTTGATCTCGGAGGTGGTGATAATTTGAATATTGATGTTTTCCTCGGCAAGCGCTTTGAACATCTTACTGGCGATTCCCGCGTGGGAACGCATGCCCACACCCACCAGTGAAACTTTGCAAATCTTCTTGTCGAGAATGACTTCCCTCGCCTCTAAGGAGGCTGCAACTTTGTCCAGGATAGCCTTGGCTTTGTCGCTTTCCGCTCGCTTAACGGTGAACGTCACATCATTAGTGCCATCGATGGCGGCGTTTTGCACGATGACATCGACTTCAATACCTTCATCACTCACCGGACCGATGACTTTGTAAGCGATGCCAGGAACATCTGGCACTCCGGCAACGGTGAGCTTGGCTTCATCTCTTTCAGATGCGATACCAGCGATACTTGGATCTTCCATTGCTGTGTCTTCCTCCAGGCTAATCAGCGTGCCAGGACCCTCTTCGAAAGTCGATAAGACGCGTAGCGGCACTTTGTACTTGCCGGCAAATTCTACGGCGCGGATCTGCAAGACCTTTGCACCTAGACTCGCCAGTTCTAACATTTCTTCAAAAGTTATTTGAGAGAGCAGGCGTGCACCTTCAACGATTCGCGGATCGGTAGTGTATACCCCCTGCACGTCAGTGTAGATTTGGCACTCATCTGCCTCCAGAGCAGCAGCCAATGCCACCGCAGAAGTGTCGGAACCTCCCCGGCCCAAGGTAGTGATATTGCCCGCTTCATCTACACCCTGAAACCCGGCAACCACAACCACGTTTTGCTGCTCCAGTTGTGCGAAGATGCGTGAGTTATCTATCTCGCGAATGCGTGCTTTGGTGTGCATTTCGTCGGTAAGGATGCGCACTTGCCCGCCAGTAAACGAACGCGCTCCATAACCTCGTTTTTCCAACGCCATGCAAAGCAGCGCTATTGTGACTTGCTCACCAGTGGAAAGCAGCACGTCCATTTCACGCGGCGTTGGCTGATCCATGACTTCATGGGCAAGTGCAGTTAAGCGATTGGTCTCACCACTCATGGCAGACACTACCACCACAATGTCATCGCCCTGATCGCGAAACTTAGCGATTTTATCGGCAACTGCTTCGATGCGCTCTATGCTACCAACGGATGTACCGCCATATTTTTGGACTATCAAGGCCATAGCGTGAACTCTAAAGTTGATCCTTCAACCAAGGCACGGCCTTTTCCAGCGCGGCAGGCAATGCAGCCACGTCAGTACCACCTGCCATAGCCATATCCGGACGGCCTCCACCCTTGCCACCGACTTCCTGTGCAACCAGATTGACTAAATCACCGGCTTTTACCTGGTCGGTCAAGTCTTTGGTGACACCAGCCACCAGGCTAACTTTGTCTTCACTGCATGTGGCCAAAAGAATCACTGCAGTACCTAATTTGTTTTTGAGTTGATCTACAGTTTCTCGCAAAGCCTTGGGATTGAAACCTTCCACTTGAGCAACAAGTACTTTGTTACCGTTTATCTCCACAGCATTGCTGCCCAAATCGTTTCCCGCAGAAGCAGCGAGTTTTGATTTAAGTTGCCCAAGTTCTTTTTCAAGCGCTTTATTCTGTTGCAGCAACGCCTGCAGTTTAGGCGCAAGCTCGTCAGGATTGGTTTTCAGTAAAGCGCTGGCATTGCGCAAAGTATCTTCTTGGCTCTCAACGAGTCGTAGCGCACCCAAACCTGTTACTGCCTCAATTCTGCGTACACCAGCAGAAATGCCCGACTCACTGGTGATCTTAAACAAACCTATATCACCAGTGCGCTTCACATGACAGCCACCACAAAACTCTATTGAATAATCGCCGCCCATTGAGACCACGCGAACTTCTTCGCCATATTTTTCGCCAAACAGTGCCAATGCCCCTTTCTGTTGCGCTTCTGCTATTGGCATTACTTCTTTCGTTACCGCTGAATTGGACAGAA
>JAKSCP010000203.1 GCA_022360535.1 Pseudomonadales bacterium
ACCGTTGCTAAAATGAAGGAGAGTAGAAACCTCAAATTTGGTCTAGTAATGAATGCTATGAGACAACGGAACTACCAGTGCGTCGGGGTTAACCGTAGTTAGCTTAAGGGGATGGAGCCCAGCGAAACGGTAGCTAGAGGAACTCCAATAATGTATTCGGAATCTATGCTTCGATAGCGCTAGCTGTCGGGGAACAATAGTTTGAGTTGCTAAACGGTCAGTTTCCGCTTTTTTACGTTACCAGCAGGTTAAAGAGCCGATGTGATTTCCTCGATGCCTTCAGTAAAAATTTTCTTGCTTCTAGGTTTAAATACCGTGCCATTGTTTTTGGCGTGGGAGATTCTATCCAACCGAAAACATCTGACGTCGTGGCGAAGATGATCCCAGGCAAGCAGGTACCACACCGGCCAGTTAAGCATTAGGTAGTGGGGCTCTACCATTCGCCTTGTCTTCTTTTCTCCGGCATCGAAATAGCTTAGCTCCAGACACCTCATTTCCAGAAAAGCTTCGTAAATAACACTTGCAGAAGGAATGTTTGGGCTGGGACTAGTTTCCATTACTTGAGCCGAAGCCAGATTCCCTATTAGCAATCGCTTTCTAAGAGACAGTATTCTATTTCGACTTTCCGGAGGAAAAGAAAGCGACAGTTTGTTGCGCACTGCTTTAAGGTTTCCCAGAAAAATCGGCGACTCTATTTTTTCCATAATCGCCAAACTCAGCAACAGATCAATGACCTCCCGGTAGTTAAGATTCAGTCTCCCTATACCCCAGTGGCGATTGAGACGAACACCACCACCGCGACCCTGATCAGTTTCAATGGGATAACCGCGACCTTTCAGTACATCAAGGTCGCGCATAAGGGTTCGTCTGCTGATCCCTAACTGCACTGCCAAGTCGCCTGCCACATGATAGTCGCCGGATCGTAATATGCCGGTCAGCTGTTCAAGGCGGTCCAGTCTGGACAAGGTACTTTTCATAAATAAAACATGCCATATATTGTCATATATATCTATAGAGTGTTGCGTACACCATAGTTAAGTATCTGGATTTCGTAGACATTGATTCTGACTAGCCCTGCGTCCGGTTTGGTGCTGGTTAAAGAAGGAAGCCGTCGCAGAATCGACAGGGATGCTTTTTGAGACAACCTCATTTGGGCCTCTCTGAAAACTTAATACTTAGCCTTTACTTATTTGACTAGTTAGGAGACATCAAATGAAAAATATTGGAGAGTTGCTTGTAGATGACGAAGGATTGGTAATTGAATGGGCACCTTTTGTTTTAAAGCCCGATGTAGCTGAGCAGGACATGTTATCTGCAGCGGAACTTGCACAATCGCAGTTCCTAAGAAATCAGCAGGGATACATAAAAAGAGAGTTACTAAAAGGCAAGGACAATCAGTGGGTGGATTTAGTGTATTGGAAAACGCAGGAAGACGCGTCGGCTGCTGCCATGGCTGTGCATCAAAGCCCAGCTTGTCTTACCTATTTCGGCATGATGGAAAACATTGACAGCGAAAACCCCGAGGCGGGGATTTCACACTACCAGCAAAAAATTATCTGGAATTAGCTTTCACAATTGCGATCCATAATACAGATTTTTTTTGGGAGGTAATCGTGGATCATGTAAGTATCCAGGGAATTGTAGATTACGTCTTATCCTCTTACGAGGGATTTGTAGAGACGATGAACTGGGGAGAAAGAGTTGTCTACTATTGCTTCGTGTTAGCCTGGTCAAGCGATTATTCGGCTAAAAAGCCTACAGCACTCCCTGCGAAGAGTGCTGTAGAGGGTTAAGCTTCCGGTGAAGGTCGCGCCCTGAAAGCCTATCGGTACGCTGTTGGGGAAGGGATTACAGACCAGGCAACGATAGACTAATGGAGGCTTAGTCACTTAAGGATTTAAGTTCCTTGTTAATCGGAAAGCACCAATGTGTTTCCGTCTAGTTTTTTAGCAGAGTCCAAAGTGAAAACTATTGAAGAGTCATCTATCATCTTCAGTACTGTTTCATAAAGTTCTGAATCAACTTCGAGTGCCGGGATTGACAACAACCCATCCACGTAGATGGCTGTGTCCTCGGTCTTTTCCTCTGCATAACTTAATTCCGTCGAGCCATCATAGACAAAAAACGCTTCGCCCGATTCGCTAAGAAATGTCGTTAAGTCGACGCTGTAAAGCTTACCTTCAATTTCGACCTGCGGTATGCGAATGGTTGAGGTGCTATCGTCAAACACAGATACCTGGTACACCATGCCGCTGAAAACATCGTCAGTCTGGGAAGGGCCAATACTGCCTGAGAAATGTTGATCAACAGAGGGCGTGGCGGACAGAATGGCGGGCTGCTCTGTTATTGCAATCTCTGAGCTGCCACCATCGCCAGCGGATTCCAGCTGGATGAATGTGGTGATGTCGATAGGCTCACTAGCCAACCCTTCAAAACTCTCCACTGATGTCACTGCTGAAATTGAAGAGTAATCCGGTTGCTGCTGGTGGGCTACCGCATAGCAATACGTCACCATGGCATCCGGGGTGGCAGTACTGTGCAGATGCTCTGACTCCGAGATTGCCGAGTGCCCGGGTTGGCAACGTAAATCCATAGTGTCAGAGAAAATGACACCGCTGACATCATAGTCCGCCAAGTGCTCGCCCGCGAAAGATATTACAGACATTGCGCTGTCATCTGCGCTAACTGGAGAGGTCGCTGTTGTGATCGACCCCAAAATGCTCAATGAAAAAAGTGTGTGCCTTGCTAAACGCATGATTAAAACTCCTAAATCTGAAGGCGAAGTTAACCGTGCCTGAAGCAGGGAAACTGCTCCAAGATAGATTGAGTTAACTTTGGTTATTAAAATTCGGTTGACGAAATGTCTAGCGAAAGATCGTTGAGTTGATCTACATGAATCTAGTCATGGAAAATCTCCTTACGCTCAAGCGTAGCCATCGAACCCGCAAAAAGGCGAGTTCCAAGATTAATTTTCCCCATCTCGCAGTGTAAGACTTAAATGTTGGTCCGGAAATTGAAGCTCTTCCATCTTTGTTTTTATGTAATCGAACTGCTCCTTTCCGGGAGTAGGCAGTTCAATCTGAATGTACCTGGCATCGCCAAACTGTTGGTCTGGAAAGCTTGCTGCAGAGTATCGTAGGCCTTGTTCGGCTAAAGCTACTAATAGCCCGTCGATCTGGTCGTTCTCAAGGTTGTCTACTCTTACCAGCATGTTTGCTGACCACTGGACTACTGGAAACTCCTCCTCGGTAGTTATAGTAAAATCCACTGGAATGAGTTCAAGCCATTCACCCGTGCTGGTTGCTGGTGTGCCAGAGAAGACGGCGACCATATCTTCACTCTCGGCTGAACCGCTTGACGTTGTTGCTGCCGCCAGAGGAAACACAGCACAGAATAGCGCAAAACTTAGCAGTTTCAGTTTTCTGTGATCCAGGGCGTTGCGTCGACGACCACTGCCCAGAATCAGCTCCATCCGTTTACTGAAAAACTTGGCGCTGCTTATACCGGCACCCTCTGGTGAAAGCACCATACCTTGTCTCTGAGAGGCAACAATCTCCATCAGGCAGCTAGCGTAACTGGAAGGCAGTACGTCATGGGAGATTACATAATCATCAGCTGTTTTCTCCTGCTCCTCGATAAGCCGGTTGTTCGCAAGCCAAATCAGTGGATGAAACCAATACAGGCAACAGGTCAAGCGGGCGATGAAACGATACAGATTATCCCTGGTATCCATATGTGCAAACTCATGGAGAAAAGTGCATCGTTGCTTTTCCTTTGACCATTCCAAGAATTCAATCGGCAGGAAAATCGACTGGTCAACGATTCCAAGCACCATGGGGCTATTGACGCCTTCGCTGACGAAGACTCTTTCACGAACTTTTCTGAATGCTGCTCCAGAAAAGAACTCCAGCAGAGCAGAATCTGAGAGTTTGCTGCATTCCCGCATCATCGATTTTCTGAGAGACTGTGTTCTGTGAGTTTTTACAATCAGTTTGCTGAGCAGACTAACTCCGACCAGAAGCCAAAGATTAAAAAGATAAAATCCGGCATTCTCTATGGCTGGCGTTGCTTCGGTGATAACTGGAGAACCAGATATCAGTGAACTGGTAGCGAGGGTGTTGCCTCCGAGCACAGATTCTGAAGCCACGCTATTGAACAGCAGTATTGGAACAGGAATCTGGGGCAATGCCAGGGTCAGTAATGGCAGTAGGAAAACGATCGTGATAGTCCAGGTCCAAAACAGTTTTGGAATGGATGCATAGCGTTTAAGCACCAGACTTACGATCGCCGTGAACCCAATGACAGCTGTAATCTTCGCGACCAGCTCCAGCACAAAGTACAAACCCATGACTTCTATCTGTCCGTAGAAAGCGTCCATGCTATCTTCCTTCCTTCCTGGCAGCTTTGATCAATTCGGATAGCGTTTTCAGATCCTCATCACTGAGGTCATTGGCGCCTTCATCGATTAAGCTGGCAATCATCTCCTGGCGTGAGCCACTAAAAAAATTGGTCAATACCCGCGTTATTGCACTATCCCTGGCTTTCTTCAGGGGCACCGTGGGCGTATACACGTAGCGAACACCTTCGTGGTGATGGCGCAAGTGCCCCTTGTCTACCAGTGTCCTCAATAAAGATCTGACGGATGTATAGGTGGGTGGATCCGGCATCTGTGCGTGAATCTGCTTCGCTGTTGCCTCGTTGCAACGGTAAACAATGTCCATCACTTCACGCTCTCTCTTGGAAAGAACTGGCTCAGTAGATCTCGTCATCGTCATCCCTACCCTTAAAGCAATCTTGATAGTGCTGATAATCCAGCATATGTTGTTTTTTCAACATGTGTTGAATTATCAACACCCCTTTATGTGATGTCAACAAGAATTTTTCAAAGTGAAAGAGAGAGGGCATAGTGCTTAACTTATTTTTTATTTGTATTCGACCTTATTTATTTCCTGCCCATAAAGCCGTCTTCTCACTAGCCAGTTCTGTTGCTATGATTTGCTGCCTTGCCGTGGTGCGAGGGTTGCCAGTAAATATCTTCGCCGGA
>JAKSCP010000014.1 GCA_022360535.1 Pseudomonadales bacterium
CCTCGCTCAATTGCGATTCCAGCCAGTCTGATTTCAGTGTAGGCCAGTACCAGCCGGTCCCGAATTTCTGTCTTACGATCACTGGCGAAAGTGTTTAGAAATCCTGCAAAATCTGAATCGATTTCGCTCTGGACCGCCTCTTGCACTGGCCTGTTAGCAACAAACAAGGGTTCCAGAAGCTCAGCAACAACTCGCTCCCTACTAGCTCTTGGCCCACTCACAGAGCCTGGTGAATTCGCCTCAGAAGACTCAAAGCCATCAGGAACCAATTGTGATTGTGTTTCCTGGCCCAGTCCCAAAGCCTGTTCAAGCTCGACCACCTCATCCTCATCACTTTGAAAAACCAATCGCCAAACAAGCAAACCAGCAAAGACGGCCCCCAATAAGGTGCTGGAAGAAAATCTGAAGATGTGAGGTTTGATATCCATATCCACTGTTAGTAAGGAGGAAACCCAGAGTGTACAGAATATTGAATACCGGGATCATAAGGAATTGGGAGTAAAACCGAAAATATGATGGAACTTAATCCTCAATCATGAGTCATACCTATAACCACTAAGTATAGAGAAGAAATAGGCCTGCCCAATGGCAAACACCAATCCAGCCTTTATGTCTGGGGTCCCCGAATTACTGGTACTGCGCATCCTTTCAGACACTGAAATGTACGGCTATGAGTTAGTTCGGGCAATTCGCATCTGCTCGGCCGAGCGCATCGCGCTGGCCGAGGGGGTAGTTTATCCGGCGCTACATAGCCTGGAGAGTCGAGGGTTACTGAAAAGTCGCAGACGCGCTGTGGACGGCAGAAATCGAATTTACTACCGCACAACAGCTAAAGGAATAAAAAGACTGAACTCGATCGTCGATGACTGGCAACGCATAAGTGCCGGCATCAATGACATTCTGGGAGGGCAACATGCCTGAGTTGAACTTTGCACGAATAAAAACCCGACTACTAATTGGCGGGATGGCGCCAAAGTACGCGTCCCGAACGATTGAAGAGCTAAAACAACATTATGAGGATCTGTACCGGGCGGAGAAAACGAGTGGCACACAGAATGCTGAAGCATCGGCCAATGCATTCCAACAACTGGGAGATGAAGATGTTTTGGTGCAGGAGGCACTCAGCAAAACGGAACTGCTTTCCTGGGCTCATCGGTTTCCCAAATTAGTCTATCTAGGCGCAGTTCCCTCACTCTATTGCCTGTTGTTGGCACTGTATCTTGCGCTACTGCTTTTACCGGTGTTGCCCTTTGTCGATAGTCAGGAAACTGTTTCGGTTCCCTGGTGGTTGAGAGCGCATGTGAACATCGTGATCTACAGCTTTCTTTATGCCTTCACCCCGCTATTAACTGCTGCGATATTCGTTTTCGCCAGAAAACGAGGAAGTCAGATGTTATGGCCGCTGGTGTCGATAGGATTTTTGATTGTCTTCAGTTCCGCGTGGTGGGTGATTTGGCGATTTGGAACTGAAGCAAGGCCAGAGATTAGTTTCACATTGGGATGGGGGTACAACTTCCTCTATTTCCCAGGCACTGCACAACCTACTGTCGGCTGGACCGCATTTATTCTCGGAAAAGTGACAGCAAACATTGCACTGATCGTTGCGTTAGCAAAGTTCTACAAACCTTTTACCAATGAGGAATTGACTTCGACCAGTTAACTCAAGGGATGGGAAAGGATGTACGAGCATTCGCTCTGCATCCTTTTCTTTTTTAGTTATCAGCCCGACAGCCTGTCCGCGATGTTCTCGAGTTTTTCATGGCGGATATCCGTACCAACCACCATGTAAACTACATGCTCGCAGATGTTTTTGGCGTGATCTCCAATTCGCTCCATGGCCCGAAGTGCCCACAGTACGTTGAGCACGTGGGAGATGCTGCTGGGTTCTTCCATCATATAGGTAATCATGGCCCGCATAGCAATGGCGTACTCGTTGTCTACGTCCTGATCGTCTTGCACAACACTCAGTGCCGCCTCAGCGTCGTGACGTACAAAGGCGTCCAGGGCAGTATTCAGTGCTCGCTGCACTTGCTGGCCCAGTGTCCGAAATTCAATCAGTCCATTGGGTAGTTCGCCCTGTTCGCTAACCTTGATTGCAGCTTTGGCGATTTTTGAGGACTCGTCAGCGATACGCTCCAAGTCCCGAATAGCTTTGATGATGGCCAGAACCAGCCGGAGATCACTGGCGGCGGGCTGTCGACGGGCGATGATGAGATTACATTCTTCATCGATCTTCATTTCCATGGAGTCGATGACATCATCTTCGGAGATTACACCAGAGGCCTTGCCGCTGTCCGCTCTAATCAGCGCGTCCAGAGCGTCGGCGAGTTGTTTCTCCACCTTGCCACCCATCTCGAGCATATGCTTTTTGACCTCTTCAAGATCAGCATTGTATTGCCGAGAAATGTGGTGCCCATGGGAACCGGCTGTTGAATTCATGTTTCACCCGTTAACTCGAATATAGCTTACATCATTACTAGTACCGCTATATTACAGTTATCGTTCAATTACATGACTAATTAACCGTAGCGACCGGTTATATAGTCTTCAGTCTGCTTTTCGGAAGGATTGGTAAATAACGTATCGGTGGAATCGAATTCGATCATATTTCCCATGTCCATAAAGGCGGCATAGTCAGATACTCTGGCTGCCTGTTGCATATTGTGGGTCACAATAAGAATGGTGTATTTCTCCCTCAGATCATTGATTAATTCTTCGATCTTCAGTGTAGAAATGGGGTCCAGGGACGATGCCGGTTCATCCAACAACAGGATTTCCGGTTGCACCGCAATAGTTCGCGCTATCACCAGGCGCTGCTGCTGACCGCCCGACAACTCCAGCGCATTGGCATCCATACGGTCTTTCACCTCATCCCACAAAGCCGCGAGCCGTAAGGCATTTTCTACGATTTCATCTAGTATACGACGAGAACCGATACCCTGGATTCTTAATCCGTAAGCAACATTGTCGTAGATAGACTTTGGGAATGGATTGGGTTTCTGAAACACCATGCCCACGCGCCGACGCAAGTTGGCAACGTCCACTTGCTTATGGTAAATGTCTTCACCATCAATTCTGATTTTGCCTTTGATCTTACAATCATCAATCAGATCATTCATGCGGTTGAGGCAGCGCAGCAGGCTGGATTTTCCACAACCACTGGGGCCAATGAAGGCAGTGACTTTGTTGCGAGGAATATCGAGATGAATATCCCGTAACGCATGCACATGTTTGGTGTAAAACAGATTCAGCTTACGAATCTCAATACAAATGGGATTCAGCTCTTCCTCTGTCACATTTTCCGCAGCATGACCTGCTTCCACTGACTCATCTGTCTGCGGATCTTGTGTCTGCTCTCTGTTGTCAGCTGCTTCTTCCATTAGTTCCTACTATGAACCCATTGTCACGATAATCACGTTCAGGATTATACATCTAATGCTTTGTACTTCTCTCTGAGCCGGTTTCTCAGCGCTGACGCGCTTATATTCAGTAGCGCGATGACTACTACCAATAACAACGCTGTAGCAAACACCAGGGGACGAGCGGCATCAACGTTAGGACTTTGAAAACCCACATCATAGATGTGATAACCGAGGTGCATGAACTTTTGATCCAGGTGTATATAGGGATAGATTCCGTTTACAGGCAGGGCGGGAGCCAGCTTGACTACACCAACTAACATTAGCGGCGCGACCTCCCCTGCCGCCCTGGCAATGGCCAGGATAAGACCCGTCATCATCGCCGGACTGGCAATTGGAAAGATAACTTTGACGATCGTTTCAAATTTCGTCGCGCCCAGTGCCAGACTTCCTTCCCTGAGACTGCGCGGAATTCTGGCCAACCCCTCTTCCGTGGCCACGATAACGACTGGCACTGTAAGCAGGGCCAGAGTCAGTGACGCCCAAAGTAATCCTGGTGTACCAAAAGTTGGCGCGGGCAAGGCTTCGGCATAGAACGTGCGATCTATCTCTCCTCCAACGATGTAGATGAAGAATCCTAAGCCAAAAACACCGTAGACAATTGAGGGCACTCCCGCGAGATTATTCACTGCGATGCGAATCATGCGGGTAGCCAATCCCTGTTTGGCGTACTCCCGCAAGTAGATAGCAGCAACCACGCCGAAGGGAGTGACAAAAACTGACATCAACAACACCATCACGACTGTGCCGAAGATTGCCGGGAAGATACCGCCCTCTGTGTTTGCCTCCCTTGGCTCGCTGGTAAGAAATTCGGTGAGCTTGGAAAAATACAGAGCCAGCTTGCCCCTAAAGCTGAGCTGATTAGGGCGATAGGCCCGAACGATTTCCCCCAAGGGGACTTCGACTCGCTGACCGTTAGCCGCAACGAATTCCGCTGAATCGCGATTGACCTGGTTGTACAGAGTATTCAAAGCTGACTGATATTCGATAAATTGCAGCTCCAAAGCGTCGCGCTCACGCGCAATCGTTGCCAGGGTCTGCGCAGTGTCCCGCCCCTGAATCTCCAAACGACGCTGCTGTAGTCGAAGTTGTTCAACCTGATAGTTGACTTGAGCAATCTCACGCCGTTGCAACAGATCGATTTCCTGGTACAGTGCCTCGACTCGAAGCAATCTGCTTTGAAACTCTTGCCAGAGAATCTCTTCTGCAGTGGACTGACTTGCAACCACTTCTTCTCCACGTTCCAATACCGAATCCAGAAAACCATAAAAGTTTCCCCAGC
>JAKSCP010000013.1 GCA_022360535.1 Pseudomonadales bacterium
CAGCCTTTACCAGGGTTACCGGCGAAGCGCACTGGGAAACTTTACTAAGAGCGCGAGCAATCGAGAATCAATGCTACGTGATTGCTGCCGGGCAGGGAGGCAAGCATAGCGAGCGGAGAGAAACCTGGGGTCATTCGATGATTATCGATCCCTGGGGATCGGTGCTGGATCAGATTGCTACCGGGGAAGGCTTCGTGATAGCCGAGACCGACACCGACTATCTGCGCGAAATACGCTCCCGCATGCCTCTGCGGGAGCAGCAGAAGCTCACCGCCGATAACAACATCAAGATTGGCTTGTATTAGTGTACTGACGGCACGCCAGGGCTCTGAAACTATGCGAATTAACCGGACACCACACTAGCAGGTCTTGCTCCCACCGAATCCGATCAATTATGATGCCGCCTCAATTTTCCTGGCTGGATAGGAATCACCATCAACAAGAGTCTGATTAGCAATGGATTGGCTGCTGCGCTAGTGCTGGCAGGACTGCTTATGACCGGGCCCTATCAGGTCTATGTGTTGAACACAGGCCTGTTTGCATTGTCCGGCGGTATCACCAACTGGTTGGCAGTACACATGCTCTTCGAGCGAGTGCCTGGTCTCTATGGTTCTGGTGTGATTCAAATTCGTTTCGAAGACTTCAAGGTGGGTATTCGCAATCTCATTCTCGATCAGTTTTTTAAACATGGTGATCTGGAAGCTTTCTTCCATGGGGCTGGTGATACCTCGGTGAAGCTTGGGGAGCAGCTTAAATCCAGTATCGACAATCTGGATTTGGAACAAGCTTTTGATTCCTTGATTGATGTAATCATGGGGTCATCGTTTGCGGGCATGCTGGGAATGCTCGGTGGGCGCGACGCACTGAACCCTTTGAAGAACCCATTCGTGGAGAAGATGCGGGATTATTTCCGTGATCAATTTGCCGATTCGGGGTTTCAGGAAAAAGTGCAGGAGGCATTGCAGGGCGCTTTGGACGAAGAGGCCATACTGGAAAAACTCCAGGAACTCATTGATCAGCGACTGGATCAAATGACACCCGCTATGGTGAAAGATATTGTGCAGCAGATGATTCACAAGCACCTGGGGTGGTTAGTTGTTTGGGGAGCGGTATTTGGAGGAACCATCGGATTCACCGTAACTGTAGTGCAAAACTTATAGACATGTAGGGTTTGGCGTTTGGAGGATTGATAGGCCTTTCGGTCACCATTGCTCAGAACTTATAGCTACGTTGGGGTTTCTTGGCAGAATAATTAGAAAACCTAAATCCAGATCCCACCACTCTCTTTACCCATTGTTCTAAAACCCTTGTATCAGCTGATCAATTTTTGATCAGCCATGCTTACCTGTATTCCGATACCCAACCAAGACGAATTCAGCATCGAAACGGCACTTGGGAATTGGTGAAGCAGCATTCAAAAATGACTGAAATTGTCACATTCGACTTTTATTTAATGAATTTTCGAACAATTGGTGTAAATCCCAGAATGCTGTAATACAATAGCGCGCTTTCGATTTCCGGGGCCTGGATTCTCGAGCTAAGTTTCAAAAGAATAGGCCCAGCGAAAATCGCAAGAAACACGCACAAGAAACACGCAATAGATACGAAAGACCAGACGAAGTTTTAACTCAGAATTAAGGGATCAAGTAAGAACGATGGCACGACCAGTCGAATTCGAAGAGGCAAAGGTATTAACCAGCGCCATGGAACAGTTTTGGAAGGAAGGATACGAAGCGAGTTCGGTCCAGAAGTTATTAGATTGCACAGGTATCAATCGCGGAACTTTATATAACTCGTTTGGTGACAAGGAAACGTTTTTTAAATCTTGTGTCGATCAGTACAACGCTATCGTTGAAGAACAGATCGCGAATTCTTTAAAGAATGAAAAGCTTGGTCCCTGGGAATCTATCGATACCTATTTCGATTTATCCATACTGAGTATCAGTAACAAACATCGCGCCATGGGATGTCTGCTGGTTAACTCATTGTGCGAGAGTATTAATTACGATCGCGACATGAAGCGGGTGATCCGCTCCTCTCTGGCCAATATCCGCAAACCCCTGGTGGTACGACTGAAGCAGGCACAGAAGAAAGGCAAGTTGAAGAAAGGGGTGAGCGTAGAATCGGCCGCCGATATCTTGATCAATATGCTGCATGGAATTCGGGTAAATTCCCGGGATGGCAAGAATGCCCGCCAGCTTAAAGATCTCATTAAATTCACTGTCAATTCTCTGAAAAAATAGCCAACCTAGTCCGAAAGCCGCGAAATCCCAGGCTTTTCGCCAGAAGTGCTACGATTTAACCCACTTTGAAGGAGGCCAAGCGCCTCCTTCCGCGTTTTCAGGGGTTCGCATCAAGGCCCTGGGCTTTTGTTTCCGCCCGGAGCGCTGATATACTCTGGGGCTCGAGTAGTAAAACAGCGCCAGGACCGAATAATGAAAAAAATCTCCGGTAAGAAGTCTGAGGATGATGCCAAGATCGATCTGACCCCGATGTTAGATGTGTTGTTTATCCTGTTGATCTTTTTCGTTGTGACAGCGACTTTCCTTTCGGAAACAGCAATCAACGCAGCCAGTAGCGACAATAACAATAACGAGACGCCACCAGACGATACGGATAAGAAGAACATCCTTTTCGAAATCGGCCCTAATAATGAAATTATTCTCAACGGTAATCCACGCCCGATTATCGAAACTCAGGTTCGTTCGAATATCGACCAACTAAAGGCAGAAAATCCTGCGGCGTCCGTCATTATCCAACCTGACCATTCCTCGGATGTGAGTACCCTGGTCATGATTATGGATGCGGCGCGACAAGCGGGTATGGCTAATATTTCGATTGTCGAACCCAATTAGTTTTAACAAGGCTTGAAAAAAACGCAGCATCTTTGATGCTGCGTTTTTTGTTTGGGTCGAATAAATTGAGCGCTGCAATCAGGTAAAGCTGCAGGTCATGAAGAATCGCTGGAACAGAAAAGAATTGTCAGAGCTTGCTGACGTAGATCCCGTTGCTGTCAGAGTCTACTCTTCACAGCTATTGGGAGCCGAGAGCGATCTGGTGTTGCATGGTGGCGGTAATACGTCGGTCAAGGGAGTGGTCGACGATGTATTTGGTGAGAAGACAGACGTTCTTTACGTAAAGGGTTCAGGATGGGATCTGCGCACCATCGAGGCCCCCGGCTTTCCACCAACCAGATTGTCCTATCTGCAGCAACTGGGACAACTTTCTCAACTCTCTGACAGTGAGATGATGCGACAACTGCGGCTGGCGTTGCTGGACCCCAGTGGTCCGACTCCCTCGGTTGAAGCCATACTCCATGCGCTGATTCCCCACACCTATGTAGACCATAGCCATGCCGATGCGGTGGTGACTATCAGCAACACGCCAAAGGGCAAGGAAATTCTGACGGATCTGTATGGATCAGAGGTGCTAATTCTTCCCTACATCATGCCTGGCTTTGTGTTGGCAAAGCAGGTGGCAGAGGCCACTGCGGCAGTTGATTGGTCTCAGCTTAAGGGTATCGTGCTGCTGCACCATGGAATATTTACTTTCCACGATGACGCACAAACCAGTTACGAAACCATGATTGAATTGGTCAGCAAGGCTGAAGATTATCTTGCCAGACATGGCGCTGCCCAACTGGCGCAAGCGGACGTTACTCTAAGTGCCGCAGATTTCGATTATCTAAGTCGCTTGCGTAAATTCGCAGGTGAATCGTTCGGCGGCCCGATACTGGTACGCTGCGATACTTCGCGGGAGGCTGCTGGCTTTGCCAGATTGGAAAATGCTGTGGAGTTAGCCCAGCGCGGGCCGTTGACGCCGGACCACACCATCCATGCCAAGGCCTTTGCCGCCGCGTTTGACGTGGATCCACAACAGGATTTGGAAGCATTCCGCCAGTTGTATCAGGATTATTTTCAGCAGCACAGCAGTGCTGAGCACCAGATGCTCGACACCATGCCACGCTATGGGGTGTTTAAAGACCGCGGCATGATCTATATGGCCGCGAACCAGAAAAGGCTCGGGATCGTGGCGGATATCTCAACTCATACCCTGACCGCGATTCAACATGGCGAGGCGCTGGGTGGCTGGACCGCTCTGCCGCAACAGGACTTGTTTGCCGTAGAGTATTGGGAATTAGAGCAGGCCAAATTGAAATCGGGAAATCAGCGAGCCGAGTTCGAGGGCAAGGTGGCCCTGGTTTCCGGCGCTGCCTCGGGTATTGGTAAAGCCTGTGTTGAATCCTTGATAACTGCTGGTGCAGTAGTTGTGGCCCTGGATATTAAGGAGATGGTTTTCGGGCATAGTTCGGTATTGCCGATCAATTGCGATGTTACCCAAGCCGATCAAATTCAGGCTGCACTTGCACAGGCGCTGCAGGAATTCGGTGGCATTGATCTGGTAGTAAGCAATGCAGGCTGCTTCCCTTCGAGCAGTCCTATTGAATCGCTGGAGGATGAGTCCTGGGAGCAGTCGGTTGCGCTTAATATGAGTTCTCATATGAAACTGTTGCGGGCGAGTATTCCGTTCCTCAAAAATGGATTTGACCCATCCGTGGTCATCATAGGTTCGAAGAATGTGCCCGCTCCGGGGCCAGGGGCGGCAGCTTATTCTGTAGCCAAGGCAGGTCTCAATCAGCTGGCAAGAGTGGCTGCTCTGGAATTGGGAAGCTTCGGCATCCGGGTAAATTCGGTGCACCCCAATGCCATATACGACACCGCTATCTGGACCGATGAAGTGCTTACGCAACGGGCAGCCCATTACGGGATGAGCGTTGAAGATTATCGCGCCGCCAATGTTCTTGGCGCTGAGTTGAACTCTGCCGATGTGGCGGCGGTGGTGACGAGCTTACTGAGTCAGGCTTTTAGTAAAACAACTGGAGCGCAAGTCGCCATCGATGGCGGCAACGAGCGTGTGATCTAGACTGCATGACCAACACCGAGAGTGGACATCAGAGTCTGTGGTATGACGCGGAATCCGATACGGTCAAGATAATCGATCAGACCAGGTTACCCCACGAACTGGTCATAGCCTCCTTAAACTCACTGCAGGATGTCTGCATTGCGATTCAGTCGATGCAGGTGCGCGGTGCACCGTTAATTGGTGTGACGGCGGCTTACGGCATCTATCTGGCGTTGCGGGAAGACGGCTCAGCACTAGAGTCTGCCATTCAGTCTTTGGCTGCCACTCGACCAACGGCGGTTAATCTGCAATGGGCTCTGCAGCGCTGCAGCGACAGACTGGTTTCAGAAACTGTTGAGCAGCGTCCCGGTGCAGCCCTTGAGTTGGCACAAATTCTGGAAAAGGAAGACATCGCAGTCTGCGAGGCTATTGGGGAACAGGGCGCAAGAGTGCTGCAGGAAATCTGGCAGCAGAAATCGGCAACACAATCACAGCTCAATATTCTCACCCACTGCAATGCCGGCGCGCTGGCTACTGTGGACTGGGGTACGGCGCTTGCGGTTGTTTACAAGGGAGCTGCCGCAGGTATTCCACTGCATGTCTGGGTAGACGAGACCAGGCCGCGCAATCAGGGTGCCTCACTCACCTGCTGGGAGTTAGGACAGCGCGGAATCTCCCATACGCTTGTCGTAGACAATGCCGGCGGTCATCTCATGCAACAGGGCAAAGTCGATTTATGTTTAGTAGGCAGTGATCGCACAACGCGCCACGGCGATGTCTGTAATAAAGTGGGTACTTATCTCAAGGCATTGGCTGCAAAAGACAATGACATTCCGTTTTATGTGGCGCTGCCAATCTCGACCATCGACTTTGCGATCGAAGACGGCCATGCAGAAATCCCTCTCGAAGAGCGTGATGCTGAGGAAGTATTAACACTCACCGGTAAAGATGAGTCAGGTAGTCAACAACGCATCGCTATTGCGCCGGAAAACACAGCGGTGAGTAATATCGGATTCGATGTCACACCGTCTCGACTGGTAACAGCGTTGATTACAGAAAAGGCGGTAGTGCCTGCCACCGCGGAAGGCATTGCTGGTTTACTGGATTAGCCCGGAGGCCAATCCATTTGGCGCCCGCCCAGAATGTGGAGGTGAATGTGAAAAACCGTTTGTCCGCCATGACCGCCGGTGTTAATCACGTAGCGAAATCCGTCTTCGGCCAGTCCTTCCTGTTCAGCAATCTGATTCGCCACCAGCAAGAGTTTGCCCAGTAAGGCCTGATCTTCTGCGCTGGCCTCATTTATTGCAGCGATGTGTTTGTTTGGAATGACCAGAATATGGGTAGGAGCGGCGGGATTAATATCCCTGAACGCAGTGACATCAGCGTCCTGGTAAACTATGTCAGCAGGGATATCACCAGCGACAATCTTGCAAAACAGACAATCTTCCATCTAATAAGCTCCTTTTCGCATTTCTTTCCGGTCACCCTGGCGACCAGTGGTCCCAACCTGTCGTTTTGGCGGGGAATTGAGGCTTTTATCCCATTCTATAATAGTCCTCTCAACTGGTAACATTGCTTATATGAGAGTTCTGGCCATCCTGATAGTGTTTTTGGCTGTTCCTGTCGCTGCGCAGGAAGAGTTGACCCGCTATGGATATCGCATAATCAACACCTATCCTCACGATATCCAGGCCTTTACCCAGGGCCTGTTTTTTCATGACGGGTATTTGTATGAGGGGACTGGCAAGGAAGGCCGATCGAGCCTAAGCAAAGTCAATCTTGATGATGCTGGTGTGCTCATGTCCAAAGCATTGTCCAACCGTTATTTTGGTGAGGGCATCGAGTTGGTGGGTGAGAAGATTTATCAACTCACCTGGAAGTCCCATATGGTTTTTGTCTATGACAAAAACTCATTCGAACAGCTCGGCACCCATTACAATGCCACCGAAGGCTGGGGATTGGCCTATGACGGTGAGCAACTCATACTCAGCGATGGTACTTCGCAACTGCAATTTATCGATCCGGAAAACTTTGTGCCTACACGCCGGGTTAATGTAACGCTCAATGGTAGCCCGATTAACAACCTGAACGAGTTGGAATACATTGATGGCGAAGTGTGGGCTAATGTATGGCAGACTGATTTTATCGTGCGCATCGATCCTGACAGTGGCAATGTCAATTCATTGGTCGATCTGACCGGCCTGTCGGAGCAAACAGAGCTGGGTAGTTTCGAGGCGGTGTTGAATGGCATTGCCTGGGATTCGGAGCAGCAACGCCTGTTCGTGACAGGGAAACACTGGGCCAATTTGTTTGAAATAGAACTTATCGATCCCTGATGTGGTTGCAGAAACGCGTTTCACTCTCCCCAAAGCCCAGAGGCTTTCATCTCGTCACCGATGAAGTGCTGGCTCAATGCCCCGAGCTGCGAGAAATCGAGGTTGGCCTCGCTCACTTCCTATTGCAACACACCTCTGCATCACTGAGTGTCAATGAGAATGCAGACAGTTCGGTACGGCGTGATATGGAATCCCATTTCAATGTGTTAGCGCCCGAACATGCCCCGTACTACGAACACACTTATGAAGGCGCGGACGATATGCCTGCCCATATCAAATCAGGTTTATTGGGATGTGAGTTGACCCTGCCCATACATCAGGGACGATTGGAGCTGGGCACCTGGCAAGGACTGTATTTGGGGGAACATAGAGACCACGGCGGCTCTCGCTCCATTGTGGTTACCATTCAGGGTTCCGAGTCCGGGAGCTGATTGTGAATCGCAGATCGCAGCTGGCAAAACTATGCATGCTCGGGGCGCTGTCTATTTTCCTGCTTTCCTGTGAGACAGTAGGTTATTACACCCAGGCTGCTCGCGGTCAGTTGTCCATCATGACCGGGCGCGAAGACATAGAGCGATTGTTGGCAGATGACAGCGTACCTGCCGAGTTGAAGGAAAAGCTTGAGCTGGTACTCGCAGTAAGGCAATTCGCCGAGTCCGAAATGCAATTGCCGGTCGAAAACAACTATTCCACTTTTGTTGATGTCGGGAGAGAGCATGTGGTGTGGAATGTCTTTGCTGCTCCCGAATTTTCTACTGAAGCCATAAACTGGTGCTACCCGATTGCGGGTTGTGTGTCCTATCGAGGTTATTTCTCAGAAAGCGCGGCTTCCAATTATGCGCAACGGCTTACTGAAGAAGGCTATGATGTCTACACTGGCGGCGTGGATGCCTATTCTACTCTCGGTTGGTTCGATGATTCTCTGTTGAGTACTGTAATCAATCGACAGGACTATCAACTGGCGGGGTTAATCTTCCACGAGCTCGCCCATCAAGTATTGTATGTACAGGGTGACACGACTTTTAATGAGAGTTTCGCCACGGCGGTGGAAAGGGAGGGGGTGCGGCGCTGGCTCGAAAGCAACGGCCAGGAGGAATTTGTCGCTACCGCCGATTCCGCGCTGTCCCGCCAGCAAGAGTTCGTCGATTTGGTCATTGCCTGGCGTGAAAAGTTTACTGAACTCTATAGCAAAGACCTGGACGCAGGGGAAATGCGCAATCAGAAACAGAATTTGCAGAAGCAGATGCGTGCTGACTATGAACAAGTAAAAGAAAGCTGGGATGGATATGCCGGTTATGATAGTTGGTTTGCGCGCTCCTTGAACAATGCACAGCTATCCACGGTGGCGTCTTACAATAGTCTGGTTCCCCATTTCAATGCGCTGCTGGCGACAGTTGAAGGAGATATGTCGGCGTTTTTTCAGAAGGTGAGAGAGATAGCCGTTTTGTCAGAAGAGCAACGAGCGCAACGCCTGAACGAGTTGTGCGAAGCCTGTTGAATTGGAATGGCGGCGGACTAACGCTGTAATCGACGTTCGGTATTCTCAACCAGATCAGCGTAGAAATCTGACTCAGGGTCTTTGCTGGCGGCACTCCGATAGGCGTTTAAAGCTTCTTCCAATCTTCCTTCCTGTTCCAGAATGCGCCCCAGGCTACGATCAAAAAAGGCATTACCCGGCATAGCCGCGATACCGGCCTGATAAATCCGAATGGCTTCTTCCGCATGACCTGCATTGTTGTAAGTATTTGCCATGACATGCACTTGCGAATCATTGTCAGGATCCAGTGCAATCGCCCGAACATCATAGTCAATCGCAATTGAGTAGTTACCATCACCTCTTTCCAGCTGTCCGAGCGTCTGCACTGCCGCGATCAGGCTGGCTGACGTGGATGTCTGCAGTTCGATGAAACGGGCGAGCAGCGGCTTGGCCTCATCGTAGCGCTCCAGGTAGTAGTAAGTATTGGCCAGGTTACGAATGGCATCTGAAAAGTTAGGGTCGGCACTTATGGCTTTCCGATATTCTTCAATGGCTTCATCGAATCGTTCCAGGTTGCTGTAGGTGTTCCCTCGGCGAAACATTTTGCGGGCCAGATCTGCATCGATCGTAGGGCCTTCCCGGGTGATGTCCAGCCCGCCATAGCGATCCAGAACAGCGCTGGAGCCATCCTGAGCCATCAATGGCAGAGATAAACCGGCAGTTGCCAATACTGTACTCAAGGCGAGTGTGGGAAATAATGCTTTCATCGAAATTAAACGGGTAGTGGCTGATGTGACTTCATCTGTGAATCCCGTCGGACTATACAGTAGCCACTACGTAACATCCAGCAAGCTTAATCGATGCTTATAGTGCTTACCCCGTTTTCGAGGGGCTGAATGTCTCCGATGATGGCAGCCGCTGCATAGCCGGCTTCGTGCAGTGCGCTCAGGCAGGCCGTGGCGTTAGCCCTGGGCAGAGTAAGCAGGAGACCTCCTGCGGTCTGGGGATCAAATAGCAGTTCATAATTTGATGTTGTTGCATGTGCCTCATAATTGCTCAGGTGTTGCTGAACGAGTTTGTTGTCATTGTGTAAAGAACTGAATATCTGTGCCTCGAGACAATCTGCCGCACCCGGAATCGCTGCAATCTTGTCCAGTTCTATTCGGGCACTGCACCCGCTGGCCTCGATTAATTCCAGGAGATGGCCGGCGAGTCCGAAGCCGGTGATGTCAGTACAGGCATTAGCGCCATGTGCCACTATTAATTGTGAGGCATCAGCATTGGATTGCAGCATGCAGGCAAATGCCTGTTGCATCCAGGTATGCTTGGCCAGATGACGCATGTCGGCAGCCAGCAAGGTGCCGGTGCCCAGGGGTTTGGTAAGAATTATCACATCATCGGCTTGTGCCTGGTCTTTGCTGAGGACTGTTTGATCTTCGGCAAAACCATTAACACACAGACCGAATTGTAACTCTTCGGATTCGGCAGAGTGGCCTCCCACCAGGGAACAACCCGCTGCATTTAATTCCTGAGCACAGCCCTGCATCACCTCACGTAATTGCTGGCGGCTATAGCGTTTGCTCGCGAAAGGCAGCCCTACAACAGCGAGAGCAGAATGGGGCTGGATGCCCATGGCATGGATATCACTCATGCAGTGGATGCTGGCAATACGGGCAAACAGCCACGGATCGTTCACAAATGACTTCAGGTAGTCCACGCTTTGCAGCAGCAGACGGCCATCGGCAAGTTTAATCTGGGAAGCATCTTCGATACCGCCAGCAGTGTGCAGGATATCGGCGTGCTGTTGTAACTCAAGCTCGTTCAGTACATCGGATAACACATCCGATGAGAGCTTCGCGCCACAACCGGCACAGCGCATTGCGTGTTGCTTGAGCTGAGCTTCTGTTGCGCCGTCCACCAGGCCTTTTTCTATTTGTAATTCCGCTGGCATCTCCGGGAGCCGGGAAAACTTTTTCACGAAGCGCGAATCTATCTGATGCTTTAAGCGTCCCATGGTGCGCCCTTGCAGAAAGAGATCTCCCCTGGAAGCTATGGCTTTGCCATCGCCCATGCTCATGAGGGCCAGGGCCTGGCGCTGGGGAAAATAGGTCTGTAAGGATTTTTGCGTGGCGAAACGACGAAGATTGTTGGCGAGAACCTTGCCCTGGCGTACTGCGTACACTCCGGACTTGGGGCGAGCCTCATTGATAACTGTCGCGGCGTCACCTGCAGCGAACACAAAATCATGACTGGTAGTCTGCAGGGTGGGCGTGACACTTATAAAGCCATCGTCACTGCGTGCCAGGCCGCAATCGAATGGCCATTCAGGCAGACTGGCACCCGTGGCATAGACTATCGCGTCCGCAGCGACGCTGGCACCGCTGCTAAAAAGAACTTCACCCGCCTTGAATTCAACCACCAACTTGCCCAGCTGAAGCTCTATGTTCCTTCGTCGAAGCTCATCACTGGCAAACTGACGTACCTTGGAATTGTGCAGCGAGAGAATGTCCTCATCGGCACTGATGATGAGGATTTTCAATCTTTGGTCGCTGCTGATATCCAGTTCCAATTCTTTGGCGATTCGATATTGAGTGGCGAAGGCTATTTCGACGCTGGCCGGACCGCCGCCCACGATGGCCATGGTGTAGTTGTTACCAGCAGCTAATCTATTGCGAATTTGTTCTCGCCATGTTTGCCATTGCGAAAGGAAGGTATCAATTGGTTTCACCGCCGTTGCGTGTTCTGCGGCGCCAGCAATACGCTCAGCGTTGGGTTTCGAGCCAATATTCAGGGACAGGATATCGAAAGGTATATCTGGTCTGCCTGCGAGCGTGATGCGTTTCCTGGTCAGGTCTATCTCGGTCACTTCGCTCTGGATAAGCCGGGCATTGGCAAATTGAGCCAGTGGGCGCAGGTCAATGTGCATGTCGGCGAAACTGATGTTGCCGGCAAGGTAGCCGGGAAGCGAACCGGAATAGGGGGTCACGACATCTCTGCTAATCAGCGTGATGGTTAAGCCCGGCACTGGCCGCATGCCAAACTGACGCAATACGGCCAAATGGCTATGACCACCGCCAAGCAAGACCAAATGTTTAACTGTAGGGCTAATTGCTTTCATGGCTTGGCAAGCTGGAGAGTGCTGACTATTCCGATGCTTGCAGCCCGGCCGCGGCACCCAGTCGAGTCTCTTGGCCCATGGTTGGATGGTCAGGGATGAGTTGTGAGAGTACTAACGATCCGCCCGCTATAGCTGCACCAATTAGAAACACAGCGCTGTGGTTAACCACCCACACCAGTCCTAACATGGCTGGCAGCACAACTGCAGCAATATGGTTAATGGTGAAGCTAATGGAGGACGTGGCAGCGATGTCTGCTGGATCCGCTATCTTCTGAAAATAGGTTTTAATGGCGATCGCCATGGCGAAGAACAGGTGATCCAGCAAGTAGAGCGCAATAGCGACCGCGATACTGTCGACGAAAGCATAACTTATAACCACGATGATCAGGCCCACGTATTCAAGCGTTAGCGCACGTCGCTCACCAATTATGCTGATTAATGCTCCTATTTTTGGCGCCAGCCAAAACGTCAAA
>JAKSCP010000362.1 GCA_022360535.1 Pseudomonadales bacterium
CGTGAATCTGCTTCGCTGTTGCCTCGTTGCAACGGTAAACAATGTCCATCACTTCACGTTCTCTCTTGGAAAGAACTGGCTCAGTAGATCTCGTCATAGTCATCCCTACCCTTAAAGCAATCTTGATGGTGCTGATAATCTAGCATATGTTGTTTTTTCAACATGTGTTGAATTATCAACACCTCTCTACGTGATGTCAACAGGAATTTTTCAAAGTGAAAGAGAGAGGGCATAGTGTTTAACTTATTTTTTATTTGTATGCGATCTTATTTATTTCCTGCTCATAAAGCCGTCTTCTCACTAGCCAGTTCTGTTGCTATGATTTGCTGCCTTGCCGTGGTGCGAGGATTGCCAGTAAATATCTTCGCCGGATTATCCTGAGGCGGGTCGTCTATCATTGCACTGCTATGAAAAACAAAAAGAAAATATTGAGCTCTAAACAACTGGCTTCTTATTTATTCCTTCTTGCAGGAATACTCTTTCCGACATTCGTCTTGGCCCATGGCGTTGACGAGGGCACGCAACGATTCCTCAGTGCAAATGAGGGCGTGGCAATTCTGCCTTTTATGTACATTGGCGCGAAGCACATGGTGACCGGTTACGACCATCTGCTTTTTCTTGTTGGTGTAATCTTCTTTCTTTACCGACCGCGAGATGTGCTGCTCTATGTCAGTTTTTTTACACTGGGCCACAGCCTCACCCTGATCATTGGTGTTTATCAGAACATTCAGGTAAACGCTTACCTTATCGATGCCATAATTGGACTGTCTATCGTCTATAAGGGTTTTGATAATCTGGGTGGGTTCCAGCGCCTGTTCGGTTTTCAGCCGAATACCAGGGCGGCAGTTCTTATATTTGGGTTGTTCCACGGGTTTGGCCTGGCAACCAAACTGCAGGATTTTGAATTTGCCGAAGAAGGTTTGCTTACAAACCTGCTGGCTTTCAATGTTGGCGTTGAGATCGGTCAGTTTCTCGCACTGCTGTTCATCGTCCTTGCACTCAGCTTCTGGCGGCGTTATGCGAGCTATCTGCAATTTTCGGCAGTGAGCAATGTGTTGTTAATGGCGGGTGGTTTTGTCCTGACTTTTTATCAGTTGTCTGGTTATCTTCTGGCCTGATGTGTTTTCGATCTGAGCATTAATCCATGAGCGAAATTCAGCATCATATTCTGACTACCCCAAGCCTACTCAAATCATTGGCTGCAGCGCTTGTACTTGCGATTGTGCTTTTCGTCACTACTGTCTTGCCGGCCGAATTCGGTATTGATCCAACGGGTATCGGTGCTGCGCTGGGTCTGACGGAATTGGCGGCGACCGATGCAGCACCGGAGCCGATTCTTAGGCCGGGCAGTGGGGATATCGCCTTCAGGCAGGATGAAAACGAGATAGTCGTCCCTGCCAAGAGTGGCCTCGAATTTAAGTTCTTTCTGGAAGAGCATGCCACGCTCAATTTCAGTTGGACCAGCACCGCACCGTTGTATTTTGATATGCACGGCGAACCGGAAGGGGACACCAGCGGCTACTTCGAAAGCTATGGTGCTGCGACGGCTGACAGCTTTAAAGGAACCGTGACGCTGCCATTCGCTGGCTCACATGGTTGGTATTGGCAAAACGAACATAGCAGCGATGTCGTGGTAAGCTTGCAGACTATGGGGAATTATGAGGTGCTTGGGTTACGCTAGGCCTGAGCGAGATTGTGGCGCAATTTGTAACTTGAAGGAGGGAGAAGAATGAAAAATCTGTTGAATGTGACTGCCCTGATTGCGGGGTTAGTATTGAGCACCGGACTCTGGGCACATCCAGGTCACGACGAAGTGGTGCAGCTGACTCAGGAGACTGCAATCGAGGCCGCCGAGGTTAAACTCGCCGAACTTATTGACACAGGCGAACTGACGTCAGGATGGGCCGAGCGAGAGCCGGCAGGCGCCCAGGTCGCGCGCATCAATGGTCGCCAGAATTGGATTGTTTCCTATCAGGATGAAAGTGCGCGGGAACGACTCGAACTGGTCTTTTCGATGACCGGTGAATACCTTTCCATGTCAAAGACAGCGCTCAACAGCACTGCGTCCAATTAACTTAACGCTTTGCGCCGGATCATCACAAGAAAAATGAGGTCAGAGTAAAAATACAGTACTGAATACTCACTCTGACCCCATTTATTTAAGGGCGTGGAGAATGCTACAGGTTGTTCAAGATAGTAACGTGATTGGCTTGCTAAGTTGTAAAGTTATCAGTGTCCCCAAACTTCGTAGGATTCGAATAGCAGCAGCCAAACACCAACGTATTTCTTCCTGATCTCATAAACAATAATACTCTGTATGGGGGATGTACGAGTTACTTCGATTTCATATTAGCCTTTAATCCCATGACACAAAGTTTTGAATGCGAGTTCCGAAAGGTCTTCGTCTGAATAAGCATTTTGTTGCCTCATTTTCCAGGTTGGATATAGCAATGCATCAAGCACATTAATGATCCAATCGGTATCCAGATCTTTAACTATTGAGCCTTCTTCTTTAGCCAATTCCACCAGAACTCTCATGTCTTCTTGTTGCTTCTCGTAGAGTTTCATCAATTCCGGGTCTTCCGGAGCGAAGTAGGCGAGATTGATAATAAACTGCATTTCCTCCGCAAGCGGCACGATCGCAGAATAGAACATGCGAATGGCATCCAGGGCAGACGTCGCTTCGGTTTCTATATGGTTTGTGGCGTGCTCAAAGGTTTCTAAACAATCTTTGGCTATGGCAACCAACAAATCGTCCTTGGTCTCAAACAGTCGGTACAAGGTCGCGCGCCCAACACCGGCATGGCTGGCTATTTCACTCATACTGGTTTCATAGCTCTTATTAAGTAGCCGTCTACCTGCCTGAATCAGCAATTTCTTTGATCGCAAAACCCGGGCATCGATATTCGTTTCTCCTTTGGATCTTATTGATTTCATTGCTATTCCATGGTCAGCCGTCATTATTATGATACATGCTTGTATCATATCTTTAATGCTTGTATGATACACAACTGTATCATAAGTCCATGAGATGAGTAAGGAGTTCGGTCGTGAAGAGGCTAATGATCGAAAGCAAAGGTATTTGGTCAATTGTCGCGACACTTGGATTTTTCGCGGTGCTTATTTGGGCATTGAGCGGACCGGCTGCAGACGAGCAGCAAACCAACAATCAAGTTCCGGCTTTATCAGTCACTGTCGTAGAGGTTCAGCCAACGCGGAAAAGTTTGACTGTGGAAGCATTGGGATTAAGTCAGGCACGCTGGCCAACTTCGGTAATTGCAACCGTTTCCGGGCGAGTGGAGTCCATACACGATCATTCAAATCCGGGCTCATTGCTTAACGAAGATACTGTGTTGGTCCGGCTTCAAGACGAATTGTACCGTGCCGAACTTGCACAAGCCCAAGCTCAGTTAGCGCAAGCGGAATTGCAATTAGCCCAAGTGAAGAACGAACAGTACGTGGTAACTGAGCTCAAGGAATCAACTTCTGCCTTTGGCCGAAGGGAACCTCATGTCAAAGCAGCACAAGCGCAACTGTCAGCCGTGCAAGCGATGGTTGAAAATGCAGAGCAACAGTTGGCAAATACAACTGTTTCAGTACCTTTCGATGCGATTGTTGTTAACGAAAGTGTTTCTCCTGGACAATGGATCAACGCCGGTGATGAACTCTTTCGCATTGCCTCGAGCGAGTCTGTGGATATTAGCGTTGAGTTATCAGCGGACCAGTGGCGGCGCCTGGGTCAACTGAATGGTCAGCAGCCAATCAACGTTGTCACGCCAGGCGGCAAACAATGGCAGGCGAATATTCGCTACATAAGCCCGGAGCTGAATCCAATTACACGTCAGCGTAGCCTGGTACTTAGTGTCGAAAATCCGTATTCCCGCGTACATCCGTTGCTACCCTATCAACAAGTTCGAGTTCATATTGCGGGACGCACAATCAGTAATGTTGTGGAGGCACCGGCAACGACTCTGACAGAAGATGGCAATGTCTGGAGTGTTGTTGAGGGAGTCTTGGTTCAGGAATCGATTGAAATACTAACGGAATCTTCCGAATTGGTTCTATTCCGTTTTCAACAGGCGCCGGAACGTACCCGTTCCCTGGTACGCTTTCCAACTAGCAGCATGTTAAGCGGTCAGCGAGTCGTTGAGCGGTTTGATGTCAGCGATACAGGAGAGCTAAGACTGTGAAATTTTTAACTCGCTGGTTTTTGGACAACCCCGTTGCTGCGAACTTATTAATGGTATTTATTCTGGTTGCCGGAATACTCACGTACAGTACGCTTCGGGTCGAAAGTTTTCCGCAGATTCCAGCTACTCAACTAATCATCTCTGTCACCTACCCTGGAGGCACCCCACGACAAGTAGACGAGGGCATTACGCAACGTATTGAAGACGCCATTAGTGGAGTGCCTGGCATTCATAGTATTCGCAGTGAATCCTGGCGTGGCTTAGCGAATATCACCGTGAAGAAGAATACGGGTGTTGATCTGGACAGATTAATGGAGGACGTGCGCAACGAAGTGGAGAGTATCGTTGGCTTCCCTGATGCCGCAGAAAAACCTCGTATCTTCCGCGATGAATATGGAAATCTTGCGGCATTTGTCATCATCTATGGTGGGCAAGACAAAGAGCTGTTGCAAACGGTCTCCACCCGAGTTGAGACCGCTCTAAAAAAGCACCCTGCAATAGCGGAGGTATTCAATTGGGGTAAGCGCCAAAAACAACTGTTGATCGAGCCAAGAAGCGAAGCGTTACAACGCTATGGTCTGGATATGGAAGACCTGACAAATCGCATTCACCAGTGGTCATTGGAATTTCGTAGTGGTGAGTTAAAGACTGCCCGAGGAACAATTACTTTAAGTGGCAGTCAGTACGCGGATGATCTGTTGGCCCTGGAACGCCTACCTGTCATTAGCAATACTCAGGCAATTGTTCGCCTGGGGGACATTGCCAGTATTCGACGCACATACCAGGAAGACGAATCACTGGTGCGATATAACGATGCGAACGCTGTCACGCTTATGGTGAATACCAGTCAAAAGGACCATCTGATGAAAGTCAGTGAGGCTATAGACGAAGTGATCGCCGAAATGAAGCCCATGCTGCCAGACGACATGAATATTGCAGTAATGGCTGACATGGCACCCTATATTTCCGAACAGCTGGACTTACTGGGCACCAATGCATGGCAAGGTCTCGTGATCGTTTTGATTGTCTTGGGTATATTTCTGGAAGTTCGGCTCGCCTTCTGGGTCGCACTTGGAATCCCCATTTCGGTCGCCGGCGCACTGGCGCTGATGGGCCTGCCTGCGCTGGACTATAGCATCAACGACATTACTTTGTTTGGCATGATTTTGGTCTTGGGCATTCTGGTGGATGACGCAGTAGTGGTGGGTGAGGCTATCCATAGCGCGAGGCAAAAAACTAAAGACCCTAAAGAAGCAGCATGGCGCGGTGTTGAATCAGTAACAATTGCCACTGTATTTGGCGTTCTTACTACGATTGCGGCTTTCTCGCCAATGCTGTGGATTGAAAACGAGCTAGCGAAAGTACTGGCGGGCTTTTCCGCTGTCGTGATCTTTGCGCTAATTTTTTCTCTAATCGAAAGTAAGTTCATATTGCCGACTCATCTGGCGCTGGAGTATCGGGACTATGCAGCCAAAAATCTCTTTATCAAGATATTGTTGAATATTCGTCATTTCTGCAACGCAGCACTGGAAAGATTCAGTGAAAGAACTTATCAACCTATTTTGCAAAAAACATTCAATCATAGATGGGCTGCTTTGATGGTGTTCAGCAGCGCCATGCTTTTCAGCTACGGCGCCCTAAACAATGGATTGATTTCTTCCGCTTTCTTTCCCGAGATTCCCGGGCGTTTCGCCACTGTTGAAGTTGACATGGATCAGGACGCAGCTAGATCTTTGACTATGCGTAACGCAGACCAACTTGAAACTGCAATCATAGCGACTAATCAAAAACTGGCTGAGGAGTTTCAATTGCTGGATGCTCCTATAGAACGATATATCGTTGCTATGACTGGGTCGCTCCGGATTGAACTAACTGCTGAGCTAAGCGAAGAAGCGTTGGCAGAGATTCCGAGTGTTCGCCTTCTCGAAGTGTGGAGAGAAACTAGCGGTCAGCTGGAGGGGAGCTATGCAGTGAGCTACCGATTGGCTGAGCAGGTGGCCGGTGGTACTGCCATCACCGTAGCAACCAATGATCGTGCATTGGCGCGCCAGGTTGCTTCAGACGTAAGACATGAGCTTGCTCAGCTACCGGGTGTCAATGATGTCTACGATGATGGTCAGAGTGGGAAACGTCAGTTGAACATACGCCTAAATGAACGGGGTATTCAACTAGGTATTGACCAACGACAATTAGCCACGCTGGTCGGTGGTGCATTCGGTAATTTTGAAATTCATCGTCTGCTTGACGATGCTCAGGAAATGCTGGTACAGGTTAAACTTCCGGAACAAGACACACACACTCTTGAACAATTCAGGAATACGACTATTCGAACTGGGCAGGGGGGTTATGTCACGTTGGGAGAAATAAGTCACTTTACTCAAAGTCGCGAGCCTGAGGTCTTGTATCGGCGCAATCGCAACGAAGTGGTTACCGTTTACTGGAATCAGGATCGCAGTATCAGTTCGCCCGAGGCAGTCTGGCAACGACTGTCTGATCAGGCAATTCCAGAACTTAACGCTAGGTATCCTGGTGTCATCATTGAAGCGGTAGGTGAGTTTGAAGAGATTGGTGAAGTGCAGACTGGGTTTAGAAAAGCCATGATCCTGACACTGCTGCTAATCTATGTCTTGCTCGCGGTTCCGTTGAAATCCTACTGGCAGCCTTTCATTATCATGTCGGTGATTCCGTTTGGTTTTGCCGGAGCCATATTAGGGCACGGACTGATGGGTTTGTCTTTTAGTCTGCTATCGATGTTCGGTTTGATGGCGATGACAGGCGTAGTGATTAACGATTCCCTGGTGTTGATGACCCGCTTCAATCAATTAATGGACGAAGGTTACTCAAAAACTGCAGCTCTGATCAAAGCGGGTAAAAGTCGATTGCGGGCAATATTTCTGACAACTGTGACCACAGTATGTGGACTATTGCCACTGTTAAGTGAAACCTCTGAGCAAGCTCAGTACCTTAAACCTGCTGCCGTGTCCCTAGTCTTCGGAGAATTGTTTGCGACTCCTATCACGCTAGTATTGATTCCATTGCTACTGTCGTTGGGGAAATACCGCCAGAAAGGGGAAGACCCTGCAACAACTGGCAATCCATTGACTGGTGTAGCATCACCAGTTCAGCTTACGTCTTCTTGAATTTCATCATTCCAAAAAATGGGGTCAGAGTAAAAATACAGTAGTTTCTGGCGGGAATCGTGCTACCGAAATTGGGACGGAATAACCCAAACAGTCTTTGTATCGACCGACACGAGGATTTTCAGTAGGCGTGTTGGCCGATTCCTGCTTTAAATTAATGGCTTGCAACTTCAAAAACTGAGTGTGCTATGAAATCCTCCTTGTTTGGTATCTTTCTCTTTGAGAACGACTGCTTTTTCTAATTAATACTTCATAAAGCCAGAAAGCAGTCAAACTCAAAATCAACACCTCTGGAACGTAGAGTATAGGTGTATTTAGAATCCATTCTGGAAATACTTGTTGTTGTCCTAAGAAAAAGGAAAGTGCACCAAAAAAGAAAGTGAAGTTCATTCTCCAGATATGTCTTGCTAGACGCTCTGCACCGGATATTCCTTTTTTTAGCATCATTCGCAAGTCGCCACTGGCAAATATAATTGCTACAACAGTGAAGAAATAGAATGAGCCAGGGCCTCCGTCTTTTACTGCAATGCGTCCACTTTCAACTCCTAATCCGATGGCAAGAGTTATGAGTCCCGTTATTGATATGAAACTAAATGCTCCATGCTCGAATATTCCGATTTCTCCTTCTTTTCTATGTATCGTCATCCATGCAGTCACGACAGAGTAAAGAGCAAAGACTGCTACTAAAATCCCTCCAGCATTCTCCCTGATGTATCCAGTTAATATGCCCCCAACCGCCATGCATATCATGGATACCACAAAAATAAACCCAGCTTGTTTATGCACTCTAGACCCTTTGCGAGAAATCATAGAAGCAGCTCCGGAAAACAAGCCAATTGTTCCGGAAAATACATGGAAAAATAGAATTGCTGAAGCTGTCATAGGGCTAGGAATCCCAGATGCATTTGTTAAGCGCACGAGGCCCATACATACTAAGTAGACGGACACATCTGATGGGAGTTACAGGTATTCCGTAACTAGGGGGAAATTTATTAAGAGGATGGTGCTCAGGGGAACTCCCTTAGCTTATAAGCAGTGCTCGTGCGTGCTGGCCAGACACTGCTTCAAAGGAAAACCTGTTGCTGAATAGGAAAGAGTTCACTCCTTCGATTGAGTCTAGCAACAGATACTGGTAAGCAGTCGAGCCGCCTACGCGTCAGGGCTAGTGCAAATAGGATAAGGGGGCTCCGACACGAGGATTTTCAGTAGACGTGTTGACCGATTCTTTATTTAGATCAAAACGTTGCAAGCGCTAGATCAGAGTGTGCTAAGAAGTGTGCTATGGATTTCAACCAATTCGCTCATAGTTCTTCGCTAAAATAGACCTGTCCTCATCTGTTATACGATTATTCAGGTTTGCTTGCATAAATTTTTCCTCCTTTGACGATTAACCAAAACATAAATATTGGCTCAGCCGCAAAAGTTAGGGTCATGAATCCAAGGTTTATTTCAGGCGCAATATAGATACCTAGTACATACACGATGTATCCAATTCCGGCCAATATTAGGAGATAGCCATATATCGTTGGTATGTAGTCGCAGACTATTACTAAATAGCCTCGTAAAAGAAGAACCACACCAAAAAGGAGTAGTGCAAACCCCCA
>JAKSCP010000012.1 GCA_022360535.1 Pseudomonadales bacterium
GCGGCAATGAATGCAGGCTTTCAGGTGAATACACACGCCATTGGTGACCACGCCAACATGAAAGTGCTGGACAATTACGGACGACTCATCAATGAAACCAATTCGAGAGATCGCCGTCATCGGGTTGAACATGCACAAATACTCCGCTTCGAAGACATTCTAAGATTTGCAGAGTTGGGCGTCGTTCCTTCCATGCAGGCGACCCATGCCACCAGTGACAAGAACATGGCTGTGAACCGAATTGGCATGGTGCGCATTCAGGGTGCCTACGCCTGGCGCAAACTACTCGAGACCGGTGCGCGTATCGCCAATGGTTCTGATTTTCCGGTAGAACATCCAAATCCCTTCTACGGCCTACATGCTTCAGTGACTCGCCAGGACCAGCGGAACGAGCCGGAAGGAGGCTGGTACCCGGAGGAGAACATGACCCTGCTTGAAGCCTTCGCAAGTTTCACCCTGGATGCTGCCTATGCCGGGCATCAGGAAAACGAACTCGGTTCATTGGAACCAGGCAAGAAAGCGGATTTTATTGTTATTGATCGTGATCTGTTTGACATGCCGCTGTCAGAGTTGTGGCAAGTTCAAGTGGAAGAAACCTGGGTTGGCGGTCGCCAGATTGGAAACTGACTACTACTCTCATTTGGAGGTAAGCATGCAACGTCGATTCGCATACCTTATACCACTCGTCCTTCTATTGCTGACCGCATGCGGCCCGACCAATGAGGCGCCTGCCCCAGTTGTTGCGACACCAGCACCGGAAAGATTCACTGCGGAAGAAATCTCTCGTATGGAAGCAACCGCTGCCAATGTGGAAATCTTGCGTGATCGATGGGGTATCGCGCACATCTATGGCGTGACAGATGCGGACACAGTTTTCGGCACACTCTACGCCCAGGCCGAAGATGATTTTTATCGCTTGGAAACCAACTACATCAACGCCATGGGCCGACTTGCGGAGGCCGAGGGCGAACAGCAACTGTATCGCGACTTACGCATGAAGTTGTTTATTGATCCTGAAGACATGCAACAACAGTTCGATGCCAGCCCAGGATGGTTGCAAGACCTAATGGTGGCATTTGCCGATGGCCTCAACTACTACCTGCACACCCATCCACAGGTAGAACCCCGTGTCATTCAAAAGTTTGAACCCTGGATGGCATTGAGCTTCACCGAAGGCAGCATCGGTGGTGATATCGAACGAATTAACATTCAACAGTTGCAGGATTTCTACAACAGTGGACCCATGGTTGCGCAGGTCAACATGCCTTTCGATGGCGAACCGAGGGGTTCGAATGGTTTTTCCATCGCTCCGCAAAATACCGTTAATGGCAACGCCTTGTTTCTGATAAATCCCCATACTTCCTTCTTCTTCCGTTCCGAGCTGCATATGGTTAGTGAAGAAGGACTTAATGCCTATGGCGCCGTAACCTGGGGGCAGTTCTTCATCTATCAGGGTTTCAACGAAAACACGGGTTGGATGCATACCTCCAGCCGCGCCGATGCTATCGATGAATACCTGCTCACAGTCGTAGAACAGGACGATGGTTACTACTATCAGTTCGGCGATGAACTGCGACCACTAACAGAGAGAGTTATCACATTGCCGTATAAAGATGGCGATGAAATGAATGAGCGGGTCGTCACGGCTTACTTCAGCCATCACGGTCCAGTGGTTCGGGAACAGGATGGTCAATGGGTTGCCTTTAGTATCATGGAGGAACCCATCAAAGCACTCTCGCAGTCCTATGGCCGCACCAAGGCCAACAATTACGAAGAGTTTGCCGCCACCATGGAACTGCGCACCAATTCCTCCAATAACACGGTATACGCAGACAGTGCTGGCAACATCGCCTATTGGCATGGCAACTATATCCCCCGCCGCGATCTCAGCTTCGACTGGAATAGTCCTCTTGATGGCAGCAACCCAGCCACTGACTACCAGGGACTGCACGCCCTGCATGAAATGATTACCGTGATGAATCCTGGCAGCGGATGGATTCAAAACACCAATAACACGCCGTTCAATGCAGCCGGTCCGGATTTCAGCCCAGATCCTGATGACTACCCGGTGTATATGGCCAACAATCCGGAAAACCCCCGCGGGGTACATGCGGTGCGAGTATTAGAAGGCAAGACCGACTTTACACTGGACTCGCTCATCGAAGCTGCGTATGACCCATACCTGCCTTTCTTCGAAGAGTTGGTGCCAAGTCTCTTATTTATTACCGCCGTGGATAGCCCAATAGCCAACCGTACAGACCAGGACCAAATCAACACCAATGCCAATACGGGCCCCATTTCCATACAGTCAGAGATGCTTGATTACATCGATCTGCTGCGAAGCTGGGACTTTCAATTTGGTGTCGACTCGACGGAGACTTCGTTAGCGGTCTACTGGGCCCAGCAGCTCATGGAAGACGTACGCACTGCCGCCACCGCAGAAGGAATCAACATCTATGAGTACATGATTGTGCACTCCACTGTGCAGGAGAAACTCAGCGCATTAACTACGGCGGCTGAGACCCTCACGCAGGATTTCGGGTCCTGGCAAGTGCCCTGGGGAGAAATAAATCGATATCAGAGACTCACGGGTGATTTAGTGCAGGACTTCAATGATGATGCACCAAGCCTGCCCGTGGGATTTGCCTCTGGCCGGTGGGGCGCCCTGGCATCATTTGGCGCACGCACTTATCCTGGCACCAAGCGCATGTACGGTACCAGTGGCAATAGTTTCGTTGCCGCGGTGGAATTTGGTTCCCCACTTCGGGCGAAGGCCATCACCGTTGGTGGCTTACACAGCGACCCCGACTCCCCACACTTCGATGACCAGGCAGAGATGTATGCCAACGGCGAATTCCGCGATGTGCTGTTCTACCGGGATGATATCGAAGCGAATCTGGAGCGCCGCTATCGGCCTGGTGAATAAGTCAGTAACAAGGATCTTGTGAGCAAAAGGAAGTAAGCATCATGAGCGCTTCTGCAAAACACCGAGCCGGCAGGCACTTTCTGCAAATCCCGGGACCTTCCAATGTGCCCGATAGCGTGTTGCGTGCCATGGCGCAACCCGTGATCGATCATCGTGGGCCGGAATTTCCTGAACTCACCCTGCCCTTGTTTGAGAAGCTCAAGAAAGTTTTCAGAACTGAATCCGAGGTCTTCATCTACCCTGCTTCGGGCACTGGCGGCTGGGAATGTGCATTGCTGAATACCTTGTCTCCCGGAGATAAGGTGCTGGCCTTCGAAACCGGGCACTTCGCAACGCTGTGGAAAAATGTGGCCGAGAAACTGGGCTTACATATTTTATGGATGCCTGGAGATTGGCGTCATGGCGTGGACCCCAAACTGGTGGAAGAAAAACTGAGCGAAGACTCGGCCCAGGAAATCAAAGCTGTGCTTGCCGTACACACCGAAACCAGTACTGGGGTCACCAGCCGCATCCCCGAGATACGGGCTGCCATCGATAAGACGAAACATCCTGCACTGTTTTTGGTGGATGCGGTCTCATCGCTCGCCTGCTCTGACTATCGCCATGACGAATGGGGCGTCGATATCACGGTAAGTGCCTCGCAAAAAGGACTAATGCTTCCACCCGGCTTGAGCTTCAACGCGGTGAGCGCTTTGGCGCTGGAGCAATCCAAGAAATCCCGGGCCCTGCATTCTTATTGGCATTGGGACACGATGCTGGAAAACAACGCTCGCGGCTATTTTCCTTACACACCTGCAACCAACCTGCTCTATGGGCTCGATGAGGCATTGAACTTAATCCACGCCGAAGGATTGGACAATGTCATTGCACGTCACACGCGGTTTGCCAAAGCGACGCGAACGGCGGTAGCCGCCTGGGATCTGGACAACGTATGCCTCAATGCCAAGGAGTACTGCAATAGCACGACCGCGGTGTTCGCCCCTGGTGACGCGGATGCCTTGCGTAAAGTGATACTTGAAAAGTTTGATATGTCATTGGGCACGGGCCTGGGACTCCTGAAAGGAAAAATATTCCGCATCGGACACCTGGGCGATATCAATGAATTAATGTTGATGGGCACACTGAGCGGTGTGGAAATGGGGCTCAAATTAGCGGACATGCCACACCAACCTGGTGGTGTACAAGCCGCTATGGAATTCCTCGCAAGCTCCGCTGACTAACAATTACAAGAACAAGGAGTCTCTATGGACCCTGCCACTGCAGTAAACACCAGTGCTGCGATCTCTCTGTTAGGCTTTGCCGCCGTCATCTTTCTGTTGCTGTTTCTCATTGCGAAATGGAAGTGGCACGTTTTCTTCGCACTGCTCATTCCGATTTTATTGTTCGGAGTTTTGCCGGGCATCCAACAGAACAACTTTATCGATGCCTTCGAAAGTGGCTTCGGTAACACCCTGGGCTCAATCGGTGTAGTTATCGTATTGGGCTCAATCATCGCAGAAGCGCTGAAACATACCGGGGCAATTCAGGTTATCACCCGCTCCATGGTCAACCTGGTTGGTTCTAATCGGATGCCACTGGCACTCACGCTGACCGGCTTCATTATCGGCGTCGCCATCTTTTCCGATGTGGCCTATGTGATTCTTAACCCGCTGGTGCACTCCGCTGCGAAAACCATGGGGGTAGGCATCGCAGTGATGTCCACAGGATTGGTCGGCGCACTGCAACTTACTCACGCAATCGTGCCCCCCACCCCCGGACCACTGGCAGCCGCAGCCCTGGTTGGCGCGGACATCGGCAAAACCATCATCTACGGCAGCATCGCCTGCCTGTTTGGCTCTTTGGCCTGCTGGGCCTGGGGAACTATGTTTGCCGGCCCACGTATCTCGACCCAACCTTCCGACGAATTCGAAGGCATTACTATCGATGACCTGGACGACGACGGGCCTTCCGAACTACCCAGTACTCTCAGCTCGTACATGCCCATTGTGATTCCAATCGTGCTCATTGGTACGCAGAGTGTCGTCGCCCTAACCTTTCCCGAAGGCCATATCCTGCGCACTGTCTTTCTCTATCTGGGTTGGCCGGTAATGGCGCTGTCGGTTGGCGTATGGCTTGCCTATCGCAACATCAAGAGCAAGGACGACAAAGAAAAAGCACGCGACGCCTGGGTGGAATCGGCGCTGAAAACCTCGGCGATGATTCTGGTAGTAACCGGACTCGGCGGCTCGCTAAGCGCAATCCTGCGCGGCACACCGGCAGTGGATTTTATAGCGACATTTTTCAGCGATTACGGTCTGCCGGCGATTCTGCTGCCTTTCGTCATTGGCATCATTGGCAACATGATTACGGGATCAACGACCGTGGGCGTAATCACCGCCGCCTCTCTCGTGGCGCCAATGCTGGGAAGTCTCGCACTGTCGCCAGAGGCTGCCATGCTGGCCGGCGCCAGTGGCTCGGTGATTATCAAATACGTGAATAGCAGCTACTTCTGGGTGTGTACTTCGCTATCAAAATTGAGTGTGCCAGACGCAGTATTCAGCTATGGAGGTGCGACACTGGTTGGCGGGTTGGTTTCGTTTGCAACCGTATGCGCACTCTGGGGACTGGGATTAGTCTAGCCGCCTGTCTGCGACGCACCATAAGCCGAAGCCATTGGCGCACAGGCCTGTCCGCAGTTTTGCTTCTCCATCTGTTTTCATGACGACAGTGTCGACGGCGTTAAGATTCTCTGCGGCTCGCCCTTGGAACCGCGTTTCAAACTTTCGATTCAGAATTAAAACTAACCGTTTTACCTGATTGACACCGGGATATATATAAAGCTAGTCTTTTTATGTCTTAAAGAATAACGACTTCGGTGCGGACGTGGCAAGAAAGACTTCAAAAATACTCACGGAAGGCGAGTTGAAGATTATGGACGTGATTTGGGAACTCGAAGAGGCGTCCGTAAGAGATGTGACTGAGGTTCTACGAAAGAGCCAATCTGCGGCATACAAGACCGTACAAACGATGCTAAGAGTTCTGGAAACCAAAGGTTACGTCGAGCATTTCGTATCTGGCCGAACCTACATTTACAAACCGCTTGTTGAGCGAAACAAAGCGAGAACTGCGGCAATAAACCAATTGCTGTCCAATTTTTTCCACGGCTCACCCCAGTCGCTGGTTGTGAATCTTCTCGAAGATGAGGCACTGGATGCCTCGGAAATAGAACAAATTAAGGATTTGATTAACAAAAGCAAAACATAAGCTGGAGAAATCAGTTGCTGGAAAAGTTCCAATTCTTTTCGTTACTGGTAGCAAACTATCTGGTATTGGGAATATTTATTGTGATCCTGGCCAGGGGGCTGCTGTGTTTATTCACTGCCAATGCAACCACCAGGCACAATGTCTGGGTCAGCGTTCTGCTATTACTCCTGTTCCTGCCTCTCCAGAGTTTTATAACGCCTTATCCTCAGGTAAACATTTTAAATGCCAAGCTGGGTTCTTACTCCAACGAACTTCTAACAGAAATAACTTCCACCCCGGCACGAACAATCAGTGATGCTGAACGATTGGGGCCTATCCCCGCAGATCAGCCAAACCCTACAAGTGCTGGCGAGACAAATCCGCCATCAACTCATTGGAGAGATTCACTCTGGCAAAACACTCTGGAGTTCTTCTCGAATTCCAGGACTCTCTCCTGGATAGGTATCTTACTGTCTTTCCTGTTGCTAACGGGGGCACTGTTCAGAATCGTAACGACGATTCGGTCTTACCAGGACCTAAGGAGGCTTGTTGCCTCATCTGAAGCTGTGAGCGGGAAGCCTTACTCCCGGCTGACAAAACTTACAACGTACATCAAACTAAACAGAGCCCCAAAGCTAAAGCACAACAGCCAGGTCAGAAACCCACTTGCTGCAGGAATCTTTCGTCCTACAATAATCTTGCCGAGTCACATGACAAAGTCTGACGTGTCGAAGTCTCTGCTTGATCAGGTTTTACTGCATGAGCTGGCGCACATAAAAAGACGCGATACGATTATCGTACTTCTACAGCTAGTGGCATCGATTTTCCTGTTTTGGCATCCTGCGGTTCGCTACATCAATCGTAAAATCAGCTTTGAAAGAGAACTGGCTTGCGATGACTGGGTCATAAACTACGGCGGACGAAACAGGTCCGAACTGGCAGGAAGCTATGCCACTAATCTGGTAGAACTTTCAAAGTCACTGCGACATAACTCACTAAATTTACATTCACTGGCCTGGCTGCAATCTACGCACGTTCTTAAGGCCAGGGTGCGTTTTCTTCTTGACTCTAGCCTCGATCACTCCACCGGCACGTATGGAAGATTCTGCTTGCTGATGCTGTGCTCGATGATGGTGTTACCTGTGGCATGGACGCCAGTCTGGCCACAGTACCCCTTCCCATCACAGGTTGCCGCTGAATCTTTAGTGGCTGGAGAACTGGAGTTAGGCCAGGAAATAAACCCAATTATCTCTAATGTCGCAGAAACCAATACTGTAGAAGCTAATGTTACAGAACCTGTTGACTCGAGCGTGCCAGGCGTCAATGAAGAGCAACCAGCGTTGATAGACGTAGTCCGGGAAGAACTCCCAGTCAAACCAATTGCTGATTACCAGCCATCAGATAGCTTCGAGACAGGGTTAGAACCCTTGCAAATCCAGATCTCGCCACGTGATTCCGCCGGGCAATTATGGGCTGCGGGACTGGAACCGATTCAGTTGATGCAGGAGATAAAGAAACAGTTACCAGAGGCAGGTCAGGAGTATATTCCTTCTGGCACTGCTCAGTTGAGCATGACTTGTGGTGCCGATATCGTACTGCAAGCGCCATGTAGGGTGACGCTAGTCCACGAGAACTTTGTCAGGCTCAA